>DJYL01000215.1 GCA_002448495.1 Pseudoselenomonas ruminantium
CCCCATGCCGGCTTCCTGCATGGCGTAGAGGATACGGCGGTGTACCGGCTTCAAGCCGTCCCGCACATCTGGCAGGGCACGCGCCACGATAACGCTCATCGCATAGTCGATGTAGCAGTTCTTCATCTCGTGTTCCAGATTGACGGGGACAATTTTTCCCTGTTCAAACTCCACAATCTCACCTCAAAATCTTACTTTCATTATCATTAAAATTATCTTGATTAACAAAATTACTAGCTTCTTATTATAACATTTTCACACAAAAAAGTCCATCAATGCCGGTAAAATAAGCATTGACAGACCTTTGACAATCGTATAATATCTAAATCAGGTGCTGTTTGGCGGTCAATATATGCCCTCAACTGGGGGTACGCCTATGAATGAGTTAATTGTTGTATTACTTCTAATCCTGCTCATCATCATAGAGATAAAAAAATAAACCGCCCTAGCCTAGCAAACTTCGGCGGTTTATCAAAAAAGTAAATTCGTCCGAGGGCGACCGCTAGGCGGCACCTTCTTTAGTTATATTATAGCATTTGCCCCATTATGAGGCAAATGCTTTTTTATTGCAGTTCAGCATCAAAATTACCGGGTTGTACGCGCTCGTTCGGTCAGGAAGCAGATATCCTTCTCAGGGTTATTATAGATTGTCAGGCTGGCTACACCGAAGGTATCATATTTTGCATCAGACAGGCCCAAGTTGCTATAAAAGGACTGCAATTCGTCTTTGGTATTCGCGTTCGCTTCCGCCGGCATTTCAATGACATCGCCATTAGCGCCTACAATTCGATCCGCGATAATCAAACCATGAAAAACATGTCCATTGCCATTTATCTGCACGGGGCTGTTCGGGGCAAACAGCACGCCGCGGAAATCAGATTCCAACGTAAAAACCACCGTCCGCGATTGACGGCCTACGCCACGCTCTCCCATTTCATCCACCGGCCCATCATAGAAAAACAATATCGGCCTGTATTCCTTCTCAGCCATATTATTGGCCTGCGGCTTAATATTGATGCTGATATCACGGACGGAGTTTGTGTAGTAGTTATTCCCCGATTTTGCATTATATTCTTCACTTTCAATGCGGATAAATAAAGGGTCCAACTTGTTGCGGTTGTAATGAACATCAAACGATACATCCATAGGCCCCAAAGACTCTACATCACGAACAGGATATGCTTCTTCTACATTGATGATCGATGCAATCCTGGTTTTCAGCAATTCACTGACCAAAGCTTCACCATAAACATTTTTCATGGCGCTGAACATCTCATCCCATTTTTTGTATTTTCCTTCACCATTCCATATCGTTCCATTAGCCTGATACAATCGCAGGTTAGTGAATTCCAGCTGATTTTGTATAAAGAAATTTCTCGCCTCTTCATCGGTCATACCAGCGATATCGCTAATATCCCAATTCCCTGTTAACATTGGAGCTTGGCCACTTGCAGCCCAAGTATTAACATCTGGCTTGAAATTTATCATTAGGCTTTTCTGATTTTTGGTCTTGCCATCTGTATCCTTGACCACAAAGGTCTCCGAGCGTGTGCCATCAAGACCATACAAAACACCTGGATTGGTAAACCCCAATGCCTTTGCTTCACTATGTGCATTACCGTCCGACATGCCATGATCTTTAAAATGCTGCTTCACCTCCTGGAAGGTTGAAATCGTTTCATTATTCTCCACTTCCAACATCTGCTCCAGCAGAGTTCTGCCACTCATAGCCGTGCTTTCATCCGATGGTGTCATGGCCCAGGATTGTACCGTTACGGTCCATCCATTTGCGAATAAATTTTCCGGTAAAAATAATCTGGCAAAACGCATGGGCAACCTGTCTGTCATTTCCACTTTGTAATAGTATGCACCCGTCTTGCCCACAGCACGTGGGTCTTCCTTATCTAACAAAGATGCACGCAATTCAGTGATGACATGATTTCCTGCTGCCTGCCAGCCCCCCACATCTGCAACCAGAACTTTATTCGCTATGGCATCAGCCCGTTCCAAAGCACCAACAGGAGGCGTCACATTGAGTATGGCAGAAACTTTTTCGCTAGTCACCAGTCTGCCCTTCCTGCCGCTGGCCGCTTGTACCCCGGCCAATGCCGCGGCATCAGCGGCATTCTGCAGGGAGGATTTATACAGATAGCCACCGCCGATATCAACGGCCATGCCAGCAAAGAATAAAATCAGCGGGAGCAAAATCGCCGTAAAGACCAGTACCGAAGCCCTTTCGGTTTGTTTATTCTTCATGACCAGCCCCCCTTACTTCGTGACCACAATTTTCGTCAACCCTTCACACTCATAACGAAGCCAATTGCCCGTCCCATCCTGCTTCTTCGTACGGGTAACCCAGGTACGCACACTATCACACTTGCCATCGCTGTCAAAGGTAAAAGCACAACGGACACTGGCTGCATAGGTACCGGCCTCATGCTCCATTCCATTCAGCACACCTGAAGGATCAATTAAATCGTCCGATAAAAAAACACGTTCGTTATAAGTCTTTTCCTTAATTTTTTTGTCACTTTGTATATAATTTCCTTCCATCCATTGAAGCAGAACATCCGGTGAAGCTTTCGCATTGCGGAAATATGTTTGCACCGAACCATCCTCATCGCCAGTATTTTTAATATCATAATCAAAGAGCAGTGTGGCCTGACTCAGGCCCTTGCTGGGATCATAAGCGTCAAAAGATGGTCCATTCAACATATTTTTTATTTCATTCTGGCTTTTGCCCAAAAATATCGAGCTCAGATTGGCCAAGGCCTCCTGATCATGGGCAATCCGCTGATTGTTGCTGATCTGGCGCAGTTCTGTATTGGACAGCACTCTGGAATCCTGCAACGTTGCCTGCGTTGTAACAGGTACGCCACTTAAGTAACTGCTCACGCTTTCATAGGCACTTTGGGCGCTATTGCTTAGATTGGAGTTGTAGATTATTGTGGCCAGACCAACGACAAAACAGGCAATCAAGGCAAATTCCACCATACTCTGCCCTTTTTCAGACCATATTTTCATAGCGCACCTCCAAACTGCCTGGCACGGCCTATTTTGCCAACGATTTGAGTAACGTCAAGGCTGAGGGTAACACAACCATGACAAAAATCGAGGGAAAGATAAACAGGATAAGCGGGAAGATGATCTTTACCGGCGCCTTGAGCGCTAGGGCCCGCACTTCCTGACGATGACGGTCACGCATATTATCCGCCTGATTTTTCAGGTTTTTCGACATGCTGGTCCCCAAATGCTCGGCTTGGATAACCGAGGCGGTAAATAAGTAAACCTCATCCACATCACAGCGTCTGGCCAGCTGAGTAAGCGTCCGCTGCCGGTTCATGCCCAGCCCCATATCCCGCAGCATCCGTTGGAATTCATCCGGCAGGGGGCCTTTCATCCGCTGGACGATCTTGCTTACTGCTCCATCAAAGGATAAACCGGCCTGCACGCTGACACTGAGGAAGTCCAAAAACTCCGGCAGCTGCTTTTTGATTGCAGCCTTGCGCCGTCGGATAGCAGATTGCAGCAGCAAGAAAGGAATCACAGCCCCTAAGAGCAGTCCCAGACCTACTATGGCAATTTTCTGCGTCAACTGGAAGGGACGAAAATAAATCACCAATAGCGAAATAAGCCCCCCTAAGGCCACGGCCAGTACCCAACCAGCCGCCAGACGGTTTACCCCCCATTTTTCCTGTACGCCCAGATGCATAAGCATCTCTTCCAAAACACTGCGCAATTCCCGGGGAGCAAGATGTGTCAGCCATGTTTCGATATCCGTAGTCACAGGCTTGATGATGCGTTCATAAAACGATTTATCCCGCATGGCGTGAAAATCAGCCTGCCGACGCTCCTGCACCGAAGCAGTCTGTTCCGGCGCAGTTGCCTTTACCTTCTGCTGTCTGGCTTCCGCCCGCTGCGCTTCTGCCTGTGCAATCATCTTTTCCAGCTTCTGCTGTGTCTTCATCTGCGGCATATGCGCGGAGTAATAGAGCAGAAACAAGACCAGCATGAATAACATCGTCACCAAGAGAGCTGTCAAAAAAATCATCCTCAGCCCTCCTTTCCGTAACTGTTCGAGAAGATATCCCGTGGCAAAGTCACACCATTGATGCGGAATTTTTCCATAAAGGATGGCTGCAAACCCGTGGACTCAAAATGACCAATGGATTTTCCATTTTCATCAATGTAATCCTGCACATAGCGGAACAGATCCTGCAGGATGATGGTATCTCCCTCCATGCCCTGCACTTCCGTAATATGGGTGATCTTTCGACTGCCATCCTGAATACGAGATTGATGGATGATCAGATTTATCGCCGAGGATATCTGTGTACGCACCGCCTTTACCGGCAGCTCCATACCAGCCATCAAGGTCATAGTTTCCAAACGAGACAGTACATCCCGTGGGCCATTTGCATGTGCAGTTGTCAGCGAGCCATCATGACCGGTATTCATGGCCTGCAGCATATCCAGCGCCTCACCGGAACGAACCTCGCCGACAATGATGCGGTCAGGACGCATACGCAGGGCGTTACGCACCAGATCACGGATGGTCACAGCCCCTGTGCCTTCGATATTGGCAGGACGCGCTTCCAAAGTTACGACATGCCGCTGCTGCAGATGCAGTTCTGCCGCATCCTCAATCGTGACAATACGCTCCGTTGCCGGAATAAAGGAGGACAGAACATTCAGCGTCGTGGTCTTACCGGAGCCTGTCCCACCGGAAACCAGGATATTGAGCCGCGCCCGTACGCATCCTTCCAAAAAGACAGCCATGGCTTCGTTCATTGTACCAAAGCCCATCAGACTTTCTACAGACAAGGCCCGTTGGGAAAATTTACGAATGGTCATGACCGGCCCCACCAGCGACAGCGGCGGAATGATGATATTGACACGGGAGCCATCCGCCAGACGAGCATCGACCAGCGGTGAGGACTCATCTACACGCCGCCCTAATGGTGCCAGAATACGCTCAATAATATTCATCAAATGGGTTTCATCATAAAAATGTGTATCCGAAAGCAACAGCTTACCAGCCCGTTCCACAAACACATCCTGCGGCCCATTCACCATGATTTCTGTAATCGAAGTATCTTTGAGTAATGGTTCCAACGGCCCCAGGCCCAGCAATTCATCACAGATTTCATCCACCAGCACCATGCGTTCAGCCCGGGAAAGGCTGTAGGTATTATTGGCCATCTCCCGTTCCACATAGGAGGCAATCAGATTTTTTATCTGCTCCTGCGCTTCTTTTCCCTGAGAAATCAACTGCTGTTCCGCCACCGTAATCTCATCCACAAGACGCCGGTGTATGACCGTCCTAAGTTCCTGCATCTGGTCAACCTGCACAACAGCCGAACGCCTGCCGGCAAATGACGAAGCCATCTGCTGTTGGGCGAAGTGGCTGACATCAGGCATACTGGAATATATGTACTGTTCTTCCTGCTGTTGCTGCAATGCAGAAAAACTGCTCCTGCCGTTAGTCTCCTGACCACGCTCAGTCTGCGCCTGTTCACCACGGCTGCCTACTTCTTTGATTGCTTGTTCCTTTGTTCTTCCCAAACGCTTTAAGAGCGACATAATCTTCCCACCTTAGCTTCCACTAACCTGTCAATTGTCATCTTCAAGGTCTTTTTCGATTGGCATAGTACACTGCAAAGGCCCTAAACGTTCCGGCAGAACAGATACATCCTCAGCTAATTTAAGAACCACCGAAACTTTCACAAAACTCATTTTCTTCGTCGTATTACCTGAATTATTGTCACCGTTTTCGTTCCCCGCAATCTCCTCCTCAATCAGACGGGCTGAAAAATGCGGTTCATACAAATTCGTTAAAGGATTGGCATATTGCGCAATTGTCCCTGCCGAATTATTGGAAAGGCCCATAATCAGCGCCTGCCGTCTGTCCTTGTCCTGAATGGCAATATCCCTTGCGGCCTCCCGCACAGCAGTACTGTACTGCAAATAATCCGCATAGGCACAGCCGCCATAGATCATGCCGATAATCATGAGGAGAAATAACGGAACGATTAGGCAGAACTCCACCAGAGACTGCCCTTTTTCGTTATTCACATTCACCAGCATCGCCTCCTCAAAATTGCTATAGAGCGAAGAAAGAGCTTCTAATAAAACAGAAGCTCTTTCCTCTTACATAGACTCACTGGTTAGTCGGGGCAGCACCAGTAGCACCAGTGCCTGCTGCAGCATTAATCTTAGCTGCTGTGTTAGCAAACAGAGTACGAATCGACTGGCCTATTGCAGTATTGTCACCTAAAGCAAATACCACTAACGCTACAACAAAAGCCAAAATCAAAGCATATTCCACTACGCCCTGACCTTTCTCGCCCAGTCTTGCCCACACATACTCCAACTGATACTTAAGCATCTTAAACATTACAATTACCCCCTTTACGCAACTAACACAAACATATCGTATTATGCGTCTACATTGACAATCCGCTGGATGACAATATAGCCGATAATTTCTAAAATCAGCGAACCAATGAGTGCTATCCGCCCAATGGGGTGATTGACCAAAATCATCAACTGTTCCGGCCTGAAGATATAAAGAAACAACGCCATTACAAAGGGTAATAAAATCAATACCCAGGCTGACATTCGCCCCTGTGCCGTCAACGAATAAATCTCGCGTTTCATGCGGATGCGCTCCTGAATGGTATCACCGATATTATCGAGAATCTGCGCCAGATTGCCGCCGACTTCCCGCTGAATCAGCACCGCCGATACCATAAGATCCAAATCCGCACTTTCCACCCGCCGGCACATGGCTTCCAAAGCCGCATCCAAAGGCACGCTCATGGAAACCTCCCGGGAAACCTGCGCGAACTCATCGCTGATGGGCGGCTCCATATCACGAGCCACCACATCCACAGCCTGCTGAAAACTGAAGCCCGCCCGCAGGGCATTGGCGACAGTAGTCAGGCAATCACCGAGCTGTTCGGTAAAGGCATTACGCCGGCGATAGAATCGCCAGGATACTACAATCCACAGGCCTGCAGCCGTAAGGCCACCAAACAGAACAGCCATCCCGCGGGAAAGCGTCAGCATCAGGGTAACCACACCAACGGCCACAGCACTGCCTACTAATAGCACTAAGAATTCGCCGCCAAGCAAGGGAATTCCTGCCTGCCGCATGCGAAAATCCAATGCCGGTACCGGCCCGCGCTCCGCGATAGGTGCCGCCAGCCGGCTCAGGATATTACGCATCCGTTCCATGAAATAAGGCTGATCGATAACCTGTCCGCCTTTTATGATACGATGGCGGCGCAGGCGGAAAAAAATATTATTGCGACGCAATTGTTGGATGTAAATCAGGAACAGGAAGCTCAAGACAAACGCCGCTAAAGCCGCCACCAATGCTGCCAGGATAATCATCCAGCCTCACCTCCTGCCACTGACCATTTCATCAGCAAATTCTGCCACAGCCTGCACAAAAGGTGTCCGCTCCGGCAAATCCTTCATCAGTCTGCCGCTGCCCGTAACCTCGGTAATCCGCCGTTCCACTGGCAGGATCTTTGTCACGTGCCGCCCCAGCTCACTTTCCAGCTTCTTCTGATGGTCACCTGTGCAATTCTGCACATTGGTAAATATCGTATAGATTTTCTTGCCGTAATTATCCCACATATGAAACATCTTCAACGAACGTTTCACATGCCGGACTTCCTGACCACTGCTGATCATCGAAACCAATATATCCGTATCGGCGTACTCAGCCAGTGCAAGCGAAATCGGATTGAAACCTGCCGGCAGATCTAGCAGCACATAACGGAACAGGTTGCCCGCCATCCGCACCACATCAATCAACTGATCTGTCTCCACCAGTTCAGCATGCTCCGGCTGCAAAGAACCGCCCATAATCCATACATTATGTCCCAACGGGTGAAAATACCCTTCCAGTGTTGCCGGTGTCAATAGACGGATATCATATGCAGCTTCCACCACATTCCGTTCAGTCACGGCATCAAAGAACATCGCCACATCACCGAACTGCAGATCCGCATCAATCACAGCGACAGCTTCACCACTTTTTTTCGCCAGTTCTATAGCCATGACAGTTGCCAATGTCGTACGCCCTGAATGTCCCTTTGGACTGAAAAAAGATATGGTCCTGGTTGGCAAGGCCTTTCCCCGCCGCCTGTAGATAGCCAATGCGCCTAATATTTCCGCAATGCTGAACGGCTTGATGATACAGCCACAGCCCCCTGCGGAGATAACCCTTTCTGCCCGGTCAGGCTTCCAGTTTTCCATCAGGCCAATAACCTGTGCCTGCGGATAATCCCGGACAAAATTGCCAATCAATTCCACTGCGCGTGGCTCGTCCACATCGATCAGAAACAAGTTGGGACGGAATACGCTGCTTTGGCCTAAAGCCATATCCGCATCACGATAAGTAGAAGCCAGGTCAAACGAATCATCGGCTTTCAAAGTCCCTGCCATATGCGACAACATATCCACATTACGTTCTACAAGAATCACGCGATAATTCACATTCTGTCACCTGCCCTCACTTCACATTCTGTGCCGCTTTCCAACCTCTGCCATTGAGCAGCCAGGAAAGTACCCCCTTCTTATCCTGTTTTTCATGTTTCGAAGAGAATGTCACCCTGTTCTTATTGGTATAACGATCCACCAGCTGCCCATAACTCTGCGTCAGCGGGGATAATGGCACGGAATATATCAATGGACGCCCCATACGGATGGAATGTGTTACTGCCTGATAATCATAAGGCAGGTGATGGAAAAACTTCGTTCCCAGCAGACGTTCCACATCCTGGTATTTGATATAGCGGTCCGAATCGGCCTGATTTTCTACCAGACGGATCTTGCGTTCCTCGTAGGCAAAACGCAGAAGCGTATCATAACCGACTTTGTAATTCTTCACAGCCGGCAGGAAATCCATGACACCGACAAAGTTGATGACAGTACTCATATCCAGCATCGCCAGATTCAAGGCACTGAATACCGCCGTCAGATCCAAAACGATGAAATTGAACCCTCGCATCGAACCAATGATCTTCTCCACAGCTTCCACACTGACCTGATAAGCGTCATTGATATTCCGCGGTGGCGGCAGTACCGCAAAGGAAGTTTCCCCGCAAATATACTCCGTCAAATAATCATCAATGCGGAAATTCTTCTCATCACGCAATATGGCTCGCTGGGCATCAGCCAGTGTAACATCGCAGACCATATCCAGATAACCCAGGACATCACCAAACTGCAGATCCAGATCGACCAGACAGGTCCGATAACCTTCATCTGCCAGACCGGCTGCCAGATTGATAGCCGTGACAGTCTTGCCGCTGCCAGAGGAAGTGCTGAAAACAGCAATAATGATACTTCTAATTCCCTCCATATCATTAACCACTCCTTCTCACAAAATGCCTTGGTCCTGCACTTATTTCTTTGGCAGGCTCTCACGGTTCAGGTATTTGCCCAACACTGAATCCGTAGACATTTCGGCAGCTACATCTTTTGCATCTTCTTTTGCCTGTACAGCGGATTCCTGCTTCTCCGTCACAGGTTCTTTGCTGGCATCCTCTGTTTTTTCTGGCAGGCTCTCATTGAGGTCTACCTTATTCATATTCGCCTTATCCTGACGGCCCTGCTGATACATCTTACGCAAATCATCAGACATTTCCGCAGTAGAGGAGGATTCCTCATCCACCAGACGAGGCGTAACCAGAATGATCAGTTCCTGCTTATCCCTGTTATGAGATGTGTATTTGAAAAACTCACCGATAACCGGTATATCTCCCAGGAATGGGAATTTACGCACGGTCTTATAATCACGGGAATCCATCAATCCGCCAATGACCATGGTCGAACCGGAAGATACCGTAACCACGGCATCCGCCCGCCGCCGGTCCAGTATGGGCAGCTTATCTACCGTCTCACCATTTGGCATACTGACTTCGGTATGAATGGCGGAAACTATACGATTCTCGGCATCCACCACCGGCTTGAACTGCAGGATGATACCATAATCCTTGAAAGAGGTCGTAGGATTGCCATTGCTGTCCCGAATCGTATAGGGAATCTGACCACCGACCTGAATTACAGCCTCTTCGCCACTCAATGTCGTAATACTCGGTCTGGACAATATCTTAGCCTTATTCTGATTGATCAAAGCCCGCAACGCCACATTGATGCCACTGTGATGTTCTGTCAACCATTTCCAGGGATTGTTGCTGAATCTCGTACCACCGGAACCATAGGACTCACCGCCATAAAATATTCCCGGCGAACTCAGAAGGTCTGAACCGGATGATGAACCATAGACAAAACCAAAATCCTTATTCTCTGTAGGATTGATGGCAATAACCTGCGCTTCCAGCTTGATTTGCGAAGGATGACGCATATGCAGGAGGTCGATGACCGTACCGGCATCACTGCCGGTATTGCCTCCCACCGCAGTGCGAGAATTGTTCTGTTCATTGGAGCTTTGCGTAGTCATGCCCATATTGGCATTACTGCCTACATTGAGACTCTCATCCTTGTCAGTTCCCTTGACGAAAAGCTGCGCCGTACGCACGGCATAATTGCGTTCATACTGATTCTCTACCGTACCGCTCAAGAGGATCTTGCCATCGACCATCTTAACCCGGACGCCCGGCAGATTGATGGCCTCTTGAATAACCTTGGCCTGTCCCACATCCTCTGGAGACACGCCAACAACGTATTCATAGCGGGAGCCATCCGCCGTCCAGATAAACAATGTCGTGGTGCCGGACTGATGTCCCACCAGCAGGAATTCCTTACGCGAGGAAGGTATCTGCACGATATTGGCAACCTTCGGATCACCGATAGCCACACGAGTAATTGCGGACGGCATGGATACATAACGGGAACTGTGCACGCCCACCGAGAGCAGATCGGAAGCCGCAGCCGAACTCCATAGACAGCAGCCTGTGATAATACTGGTAATTGTTCCAAGAATTTTTCTGTTCAAGCTGTCCACCTTCAATTCGTAATAATTTTATCGCCCTCAATGATTTGATAACCTGCAGATGACCTTGGTGCTGCAGGTGCTCTGGATACGGCCGGAGCTGATGCCGGGGCACGATAGGCTGGTGCTGGTGCACTGCTGGCAGCTGCAGGAGCCTTCAATGCTTCATTTCCCTTGACGGAATTAATGGTGTAAGTATTCAGGAAATTTCCCGTATCCTGTGCATGGAAGGGACGCAAGGCCAGATAAATCTCACCGATGGCCGCTGCCGATACCAGCTGCAGCATATCATCAGGCTGCAAGGCCAACGTTGCCGTGGCCGGCTTGGCCTTCGTCTTGTTGTTCTTATCGCCATCCTTATCGCTGCTCGTACTCTGGTTGATGCCCAACAACAATACATCCTTGAGCAGGAACCGACTCGTAGCCCCCTGACTGCCTTTTTCTACCAGAATTACATCCACATAATCGCCTGGTTTGGCAAAACCGGCTACACCGGTAATCTCACTGACTCCGACAGACACGGCCCGGCAATTTTCCGGAATCTCACCGACAAACCCCGTCTTATTCTTGTCCGTCACCAATTTTGACAGGGTGACAACATCCCCCGCATAAATCATCGAAGCTGCAGGTTGTCCCACGACAGCCTGCATACTCATGACCGCCCCTCTGGGGATAGCATCATTAGGAACTTCCTTCATTTCCAGCATTTCTGCCTCGATTACGGTCCGGGCTGGTATATCCTCCTTTGCCACGACAACCTGTGTTGTAACGGCCTGCGTGATTGGTACGTTTTTGGTCACCGCCTCCTCATGATGAACCAGTCCAGTCAAAGCAAGGTAAACGGTCAAAAACATCACTACCGCTGTTCCCCCTGCCAGCAACAATAACTGTTTGGGCTGTAAATCGTTCAGTACATCCATCAGCTTGGAAAACATAGGCATCACCTTCACATCTTCAGATTTTCAGAGAATCAAGCCTTACTTGGCAGACTTAAGTAAATTGTCTGTATTCTTACAATAATAATAACCTTTACTTTTTTTTATTATAACACCAGCATTTTCCTGACGCAATAACTCTGTCTCCCAGTATTATTCATTTGTTTATTTTCTGTCTTTTTTTTTCAGATTTTATTCATTTTTCATTTTTATCCGTAGAAAAAAATCCTGATAGGTGTATAATGATTATAATGTTATAACTATCAAAATTATCAGGTAATCATAGCAAAAGAGGTGCAAAGGAATGAATAAAAAAAGCATAAAAAACAAATTATTCCTGATTTTTACCCTTATGGGCATGATCCCCCTGCTGGCGGTTCTTTTCTATGGCGGTCTGCGGCTGACTGCCCATGCGGAAAATTACGCTAAGACTTCCGGCTGGCTGCGCAATGCCATCGTCAATGAACATCTGAACTACAGCCTGCAGAATAACTTCTACGTCCTGCGGACATTGGCAGCGGCCAAACCGGTCATCAATTACCTGAAAACCCCCAATGCGGCGGATGAAGCGACCATCCATGAAATGTTACGGAATAACGACGAGATCTTTCATGACAACAATCTCACAGTCGTCACCAACGCCGCCGGCCAACAGATAGTACGCAGCGATAACGAGCCTTTGGTCAACGTGACACAGCGCCGTCATTTCCAAATGGCAATGGCTGGCAAGGAATATGTATCGGACGTCATTGTCAGCATGTCCACCAGCAAAAAAATTATCGTGCTGGAAGTCCCCATCTTCGATGAGCAGCATAACCCCATCGGCATGCTGCAGCGCGACCTGAACCTGGAGAATCTCGAAGAATTCATTCAGGCGCAAGCCGATGAAAACACCGCAGTCATCATCATGGACCAGGAAAACCAGGTTATCGCCCATTCAGACACGTCTGCTGTCGGCACAGATGATACGGATTATTACAAAAAGATCCTTCGCATTATAGATAGCGACAATGGTGTTGGCAAGGTCAAACTCAATGACCACAATACTTTCGTCACCTGTTCTCACAATCAGTTGACTAATTGGAGCATAGCAACGGTCCAGCCTGCCAGTGCGGTCTACAGATCCGTCAAGAACGAAGTTATCCAAGCCGGTATTATCGGCCTGCTGCTGTTACTGCTGGTCAGCCTGATATCCCATTTCCTGGCCAACCGCATTACCGTCCCCATTCGGAAGATCTGTCAGGTGGTTACGGACCTGGTAAAGGGCAGCAACGACATCAGTAAACTGGAAATTCTCTCGGAAGACGAACTGGGAGAAATGGCTACAGCTATCAATGAGATGCGCTTCATGCGCGACAACATGAGGCAGGAAGCCGAACGCGATGAACTGACAAGCCTGTGCAGCCGGACTGCTGTGGAAAGCAATTGCCGCCAGCGCCTGCAGGAATATGAGGAATCCTTTGCCCCTGGCATGCTGGCCATCTTCCTGATCGACCTTGATAACTTCAAGAAAGCCACCAAGGATGAAGGCCATCAGCACGGTAACCGCATCCTGCAGAATTTTGCCAACGGCTTGAAAGATATCTTCCGTGCTTATGACTGCGTAGGCCGTCTGGAAGGTGATGAATTCGTCGTCATCATCGACCATCAGACGGATCTGACCATCATCAAGCGCAAGGCTGCCGAAATCAATAAGATGGCCCGCGAACTCACCATCGGTGGCGAGAACGTTGGCATCACCGCCAGCATCGGCATTGCCATCGCTCCGCAGAATGGCAAGACCTTCAATCACCTGCTCCATGCAGCTGATCTCGCCCTGTTCGCCGCCAAGGAAAAAGGCCGCGACTGCTACGAGATTGCAGGCGAAGAAGATGGCGAATTCGACAATTTGAAATAAAACCAACAAAACAGAGGCTGTGCAGGCACAGCCTCTGTTTTTATTTACCGATTATCTGATCGTATATATAGCCTTCCCGAACCCCCGAATCGCTATAGGTTATCCAGTGACTCTGGAATCTGCGTGACAGGACACTGGCGATAATCAGCCCCGGAATAATGGTATTCAGCCGCTCCGGAACAGAGCGCATCAGCGTAACCGCCATCTTCTGGGTCATGCCCATATCGCTGACAAAGTTGCTGATCAGCGTACGGATATTTTTCGTTTCCAGCCGCCGGTTGACTGCCGGCAGGTTAAACAATTCATTATTCAGGGCGCAGGCTCCCTTGAATGTTCCCCCAATGCCCACGATTTCGGCTTCACTGATGGTCATAAAATCCGCTGAGGCTCCAATGGTAGCCTCAGCCTCACCATGCATTTCCATGCACTCCTGCATCGTTGGCAGAATGCCGCTTACATATTTTTTGGCGAAGCCCAGAGAACCAATGGGCAGGCTTGTTTTATACTGTATCTGCCTGTCCCGGTAGGTGACAATCTCTGTACTGCCGCCGCCAATGTCAATTAAAAGCCCCGAAGAATTGTTCAGGCTGTGCGTTGCCCCGATAAAATCCAGTGTTGCTTCTTCATCACCACTGATGACTTGTATCTTTATCCCTGTGCGATGTTCAATTTCCCCCACAGCCTGACTGCTGTTCTTCGCATTGCGCAAGGCTGCCGTAGTGAAAGCCGTAACTTGAGTGATTTTAAAGCAGTAAAGAAACTTTTTATACTCCAAAATAGTCTCCACGGCCTTATCAATTCCCTCCGGCTGCATAATGCCGTCTTCCACATAAGAAGCCAATCCAACCGTTGCCTTGCGCTTCATCAATTGTTCAAAATGGCCGCCCTCTATAAGATACACCGCCATGCGAATGGTGTTGGAGCCAATATCAATAATCCCATGCAGCATATCTTCTTCTCCTGTCCATATTGACGGTCATAATCAGCGTTTCAGCCCGCTGCCCGTGATGGGAATAACCACCTTGTAGTTATCCGGCTTGCCTGCGGCAAAGAACTTCTCGGCACCAGCCAGCGCAGCTGCCGAAGTCAGCTCCACATATACACCCTTGGAGCCTAAATATTTCTTGGCCTTGAGGATTTCTGCATCTTCAACCGTTACCACATCACCACCGGTCTGTTTGAGGATTTCCAGCATCGTCGTAATGCGTTTTGGGCGTTCAATGCGGATAGCATGGGCAATCGTGGTCTTTTTCGGCTGCTCGTCAACGACCTTGAAGGCTTCATAAAGCGGTGCACACTTTGAACTCTGTACGGCCACGAAATGCGGCAGGCGGCCAAGTTCCATAAAGCCCAGATAAAGTCCAATCATCATCGTGCCGTTGCCCACAGGCATAAAGATATACTCCGGAATCTTGTTGCCAAGCTGTTTGTAGATTTCCTTGGCCATTGGGCGCATACCTTCAAAGAACAGCGGATTATACACATGGGAAGCATAATAAGCATCGCCTAACTCCTTCTTGACAGCAGAACAGGTGCTCATGCGGCCATTGGGTACTTTGACGATTTTTGCACCATAAGCCTCAATCTGCTTGGACATTTCCGGGGAAATATCGTCCGGCACATAAACCGTACACTCAATCCCGGCGGCTGCGGCATAAGCAGCCATCGAGGCACCGGCATTGCCTGCGGAATCCAGAGCAATTTTCTTGATGCCCAAATGATGAATCTCATTAATCAGCGTATGCGCCCCTCTGTCCTTGAAAGAACCTGTGGGCTGCAGATTCTCCAATTTCAAAAGCACATCGAGTTTGCCCACCTTCAGCGGCAGCAGCGGCGTTTCAATTTCCCCCAACGTAATTTCCTGATGCACTTCATCCATTGGGTCTTTATGCAAACGGAACATACCGCCGCACTCGCAAACATAAGAATGCGTGTTCAATGGATACGGTTTCTTACATTTCTCACAATAAAAATACATAGCAATTCCTCCCCCATAGATTGCTCAAAATTCTGCCAAATCGCGTAGTTGTATGCTACTTTTTATATTCGCCATTCCTCCCCCAATCCCTTTTTTCTCCTGCATTTTCCATAAATTTACAGAAAATGAATTTTTCTATTGAAATCAAACAGCAAGTGTTGTATTATAAAAGAGGGAGAACAACGACATCTAGTATGTTGTTGTAGGCAGAAGGTATAGAGGCGGCAAAAGCGGGAACGTTCGGTAGTTCCCGCTTTTGTATTGCCTATTTTTATCTTCCAACAGCCTGAGTACGCAAGCGGGCAATGCGCTCACGGGTATCCGGATGCGTGCTGAACAGTTTGCTCATGGTCGAGCCAATCCCGCTGAACGGATTGATGATGAACATATGGGCTGTTGCCGGCGTAGCATCCTGCATCTGCCGTCCATTCAAGGCATAATACTCGATTTTTTCCAGAGCATCTGCCAGATAATTGGCATTGCCGCAAATCTCGGCACCGTCATGGTCGGCTTCGTACTCACGGGAGCGGGAAATCGCCATCTGAATCAGGCTGGCAGCCAGCGGCGCGAGAAAGACCATCAACAGCGCCGCAATCGGATTGCCGCCTTCGTCATCATCACTGCGGCCGCCAAAGAAGGCAAAAAACTGTGCCGTATAGGTGATGACCGTAGCCATCATCGCGGCAATCGTGCCGGTCAGAATATCGCGGTTCTTCACATGCGCCAGTTCATGCCCCAGCACACCGGACAGCTCATTATAATCCAAGGCCCGCATAATGCCCGTAGTTACCGCTACTGCTGCATGGGACGGATTACGGCCTGTCGCAAAGGCATTGGGCGTATCCTCGTTAATGATATAGACTCTTGGCATAGGCAGCTCAGCATTAGCAGCCAGATTTTCCACCAGCCCATAGAGTTGCGGTGCTTCCTCACGGCTGACCTCACGGGCGTTATACATCTTGAGCACCACGGAATCACTGAACCAGTAGGAAAAGAAATTCATGCCCAGAGAAATCATGAGCATAAGCATCATACCGCCCTTGCCGCCCACGAGGCCGCCAATAAAAATCATGATAGCGCAGAGCAGCACCATGAGCATTAAGGTTTTCAAATTATTCATTATCCGTCACTCCCAACTTTTCTGTTCTCGCATAGCGTCTGTTCAAATAATAACCGATGCCCAATACAATCGCGACAAAACCAACCTTCATCGCCAGTGCATAAGGCGCAAAATACATGCCTAAACCTTTATCGGCCACCATAAGTTCTGCCGCCGTCCAGCCCAGGATGGCCGCACCGCCATAAATAAGGGCAGGCACCTTCTGCATGAGTTTGAGGAAAATCTGCGCCCCAAAGAGCACAATGGGGATAGAGATCAAAAGACCGCAGATGATAAGGCTCCACTTGCCTTCCGGCACCGTATTGGCCACGCCGGCCAGCGACAGGATATTGTCGATGCTCATGATGAAGTCGGCAATCAGAATCGTGCGTACAGCCGCCCCAAAACTTGCCGGTGCTTCACCTTCCTCGTTATTTTCCTTGTGGTCGGTCAACAGTTTCACGGCAATATACAGAAGCGCCGCTCCGCCGATAAACTCAATATAAGGTGCTGCCAGTACACTCGTGGCAAAGAGCGTACATACGATACGGATAAACACCGCACCGAAGCCACCGATAAAGATGGCTTTTTTCTTGTGATGCTCCGGCAGATTCTTGCAGGCCAACGCAATGAGTATCGCATTATCACCGGACAGCAGAATATCCAAGAGCAGAATCCCCGATAAAGCCGCAAACCATTCGGGACTGAACATCCCTGCAAATAAAGATTCCATCATAGCTGTTCAAACTCCTTTTTTTACACAATAAAAAATACCAAAAAGACCTTGCC
>DJYL01000007.1:0-24788 GCA_002448495.1 Pseudoselenomonas ruminantium
CACGATTTCGGCACCGATAACCATTTTTTCCATTTCTTCCTTGCGGGCAAGGGATTCTTCACGGAACTGGAGACGCTTATTGCGTTCTTCGCCGAAATGCGCCTGAATGGCCTGATAGCGCTGAACTTCTTCCATCGTGGGCTGTTCCGGATTAGCGGGCTGGTTTTCCTGCATTACGCGCTTTTCCTGAATATCCATCTGCTGAAGTTCGAGCTCCGTGCGCTTGATAGCTTCTTCCAAATCCGTCAGAATTTTCGTCTTGAGTTTTTCCGTTAATTTTGCCTTAATCGTTACAGGCACTTTCAGTGATATAGAATCCATGACAGTTCCTCTTTTCTTCTTTTAATTTACAGCAAAAAACGGCAAGACACCCATAAGGTAATCCTGCCGCTTTTCATTTAAATAATCTCAACCGTGACTTTCGTATTTTCCCGAGTGGCTGCGGCTTTGACCACGGTGCGCAAGGCTTTGGCAATGCGCCCCTGGCGTCCGATGACCTTACCCATGTCATCTTCAGCCACATGAAGGACAAGCACGGTCTGCCCATCCTCCTGCCGTGAAGAAACCTCCACAGCGTCTGGATGCTCCACCAGGGATTTGGCGATTACTGCAACAAGTTTTTCCATGTCGCTTCTCTCCAATTACTTTTTCTTGGATTCAGCGAACTTGGCCATAATGCCCTGCTTGCTGAACAGATTTTTAACGGTATCGGTCGGCTGAGCACCTTTGTTCATCCAATCAAGAACCTTTGCTTCGTCGAGATTAACGACTGCCGGCTGCTTGGAGGGGTCGTAGTTACCGAGGATTTCGATGAAACGACCATCACGCGGAGCGCGGGAATCAGCTACTACCACACGGTAGAACGGGTTCTTCTTTGCACCCATACGGTTCAAACGAATCTTTACTGCCATGAAATTTCACCACCTTTCGCAAATAAGGGTTAAAACTTAACGCATAAACGGCATTTTCGGGAAACCACCGAGATTTCCGAGCGCCCCCAAACCGGGGAAACCTTTGCCCTTCTGCATTTTTTTCATCTTCTTCATCATCTTGCGCATTTCACCGAACTGCTTTAAGAGCTTGTTGACATCCTGCACGCGCGTGCCGGAGCCCATAGCAATACGCTTGCGGCGGCTGCCGTTGATGATGGTAATGTCGGCGCGTTCCTTTGGTGTCATGGAGCGGATAATCGCCTCAATCTGGCGCATCTCCTTGCCATCGAGGTCAATATCCTGACCTTCGAGCTGTTTTTTGAGACCGCCCATGCCGGGAATCATGCCCAAAATGTTTTCGAGCGAGCCAAGCTTCTTGACCTGCTGCATCTGGGATAAGAAGTCGTCCAAGGTGAATTCATCCTTGCGCAGCTTCTTTTCCATCTTTTTGGCTTCTTCCATATCGAAGGTCTGCTGGGCTTTTTCCACGAGAGAAAGCACATCGCCCATACCCAGAATACGGGAAGCCATGCGGTCGGGGTGGAATGGCTGGAGAGGCTCCAGTTTCTCGCCCATACCGATGAATTTTATGGGAACATTCGTGACTGCTTTGACGGAAAGCGCCGCACCACCGCGGGCATCGCCGTCCAGCTTGGTCATGATGACACCGTCAAGTCCAAGACTGTCATTAAAGGTCTGCGCCACATTGACCGATTCCTGACCGGTCATCGCATCGACAACCAACAGGATTTCGTGGGGCTTAACCTCAGCCTTGATATCGCGAAGCTCCTGCATCAGGGCTTCATCTATCTGCAAACGGCCTGCCGTATCGATGATAATGACATCATTGGCATGGCTTTGCGAATAAGCAATGGACGATTTGGCAATCGTCACCGCATCCGTGCCCTGTTCCATCGAGAACACGGGAATGTCGAGCTGTTTGCCGACTACCTGCAGCTGCTTTATTGCTGCCGGACGATAGATATCACAGGCAACGAGCAATGGACGTTTGCCCTGCTTTTTAAGGGACAAGCCCAGTTTACCGGCAGAAGTGGTCTTACCTGCACCCTGAAGTCCTGCCATCATGATGATGGTCGGCGGATTCGGACTGATGTTGATACGGCTCTGCGTGCCGCCCATGAGGTTCGTGAGTTCCTCATCAACAATCTTAATAACCACCTGAGCCGGCGTCAGGGTTTCCAGAATATCCTGACCAATGGCCCGTTCCTTAACGGTCTTTATAAAATTCTTGACGACCTTGAAGTTAACATCTGCTTCCAGAAGTGCCATCCGCACTTCCCGCATGGCCTCGTTGACATCATCCTCCGTCAACTTGCCATGACCGCGAAGCTTTTTGAATGTTTCCTGCAATCGGTCGGATAAACTCTCAAATATCAAACGGATACCTCCTGACCGTGTCCCTGCATAACGTAGGGTTCCAAGCGGTCAAGGACCTCATCTACAGCCTGAGCGTTTCCCGGCTGCTTCAGCCCTTTGATTGCTTCATAGATTTTTGCCAGTTCCTGACGTTCCCTTTGATAGCGGCCTGCCAGCCCCAGCTTCTTTTCGTAAGACTCCATCGCCTTTTCACTGCGGTGGATATTGTCGTAAACCGCCTGCCGGGATATGCCCAGCTCCTCGCCGATTTCCGATAACGAAAAGTCCTCGAACAGGTGCAAGCGCAAGCATTCCTGCTGCTTCTCCGTAAGTAAAGCTCCATACAGGTCAAATAAAGTAGACAAATATAAGAACTGCTCCATCACGGCCATCACCTGCTTCAGAAATAGGTGCCAAGGTTTTCCCCTTGACATAGCTATTATAACGAAGCCCCTATAGCCTGTCAAGTGTTTTTCCTTGGCACCTGTAAAAAAACAAGAAAAAATTTCAGATTTTCACGTATTCAGGACCCATTTCCAATATATTCTGACCATCGCCTTCCAACACAGCCGCAAAATCGTGGGCTGTGCCATTGAAATCCAGGTCTACGGTAGTATTGCCAAACGAAGCTTGCCGCACATAGACATTGCTGACCCCCGGAAGCCCTTCTAAATAATTGGTAATCTCTGTGATGCTTCCCCATTTATTTTGCGTAACCACCAGCGTTATGTGCTGACTGGGATTCACGGCCTTGCCCAATGCCGCTTCGCCCACAGCTTTTGCTATTCCTCTGGAAGCTTCCGCAATAGCGGCATCGGCACCGCCGCTGCTGTTATAATGCGGGGACTTGCCGTAAAAGTTGCCGGCATAAACCACAGCTCCGGTATTGGTATTGACCATCCGCACCGCAATGGCTGCGGCTGTCTTTTTCAGATAGGCAACACGGTTGACGGTCAAATTTACCTGTGCCGTGACCAGATAATCCACCGGAGCCTGAACCTTCAGACTCTGCCACAGCTTTTTATCCCCGGAAAACTGTGCTGCCATAAGCTGACGCCGCTGGGCATTGCTGATCTGTCCCATATCGACCACACGGCTAAAGCCCTGACCGGTCAATCCGCTGATAACCGTGTTTTCTACCGTGGAATAAACTTTCCCCTGACTGTCCATCGCGATTACGCCGATGCGAGGGTCCTGCATATTCATGCCGATAACGGCTTTTTTCTGTGCCAACGTACCTAAGGCTGCACTGAGCTTTTGTTCCTGCACATCCACCTGCACCTTAGCCGTATGGATACCATTAACCGCGGACTGTTCCAGCACCGTATAACTCTTGATATAGCCATCGGACTGCGTATAAACCTTGTCGTAAATCAGCTTATAATTGCTCACATAGGTGCGGCTGTCCACCATAACGCCAATCTGCTGCTCCACGGCCTGCCTGAGCGCCGCCTTCACCGCCGCCCGCTCAGAACTTCCCTGACCGGTCACCGTCACTACCGCCGCCGTGCTTAACGGCAAATAAGCCAGCATACATACGACCAGACAAAGACCGCTCTTTACTAATCTTTTCACCCCGCTCACCACCTTTCCCCTATTTTAACATTTGCCTTCCAATATGTAAAATGACCCGTCAATTGACAGGTCATTTTCCTTACTGTTCTCTATGTGACTCTTCCAGAGCTTTTAATTCTGCCTCCCGCTCATCTGTCGGCTGTTTCACCTTAAGCATCATGGCATCCCCTATGTATAGTTGAGTATATCCTATTAGTACAGGCCCGCACGATCGTTAATGACAAAGACCGTCCCTTTCACTTTCTCTTTAGAATTGTTTATTTTCTACTATATTTATTAGCATTGCTTATCTATATTAGCACGTTTAGACGAAAAAAAATACCCTCTAAATATATTTGCGGTCATGCTGTGGTCACGGGATATTCGTGACCACAGCAAAAAAGAAGCTGTGATGATAAGCATCACAGCCCGCTGTCGCGATTATCACGGCTACGGCGATAACTCATATCGTCGTTATCATAACGGTCGTAAAACCTGGCAGATATGCAGCCGGATAATCTTCCGCCAACAATCTCCTTTTTTTTAATTTATAAGTCGAGATATATGATATTCCCGTCAAATTGCTTTCCGCCGATATTTAAACTGTCTGTATACTGCCACATGTACCCTTTCAAATCGTCCTGCTTGCCCCACTGCGCATTCCACACTGCACATCCTAGGCCCTGCCAGTCGATATAATCTTCCAGCCAGGACATCGACGCATACACGCCACAATCGAGAGGTTTGATTTCATCAAGAAAAGCACGACAGATAGCCGTGATATTTTCCCGGGAGAAGTCGAACCCGTGTCTCCGTTTATACCCGTCCGCATCCTCCACATCGAACCAAACCGGCAATTCTAAGAGCACACCTGCCTCATCAATTATCCGTTTACAACTCTGTGCTTCCTGCCTCGCCTGTTCCGGGTTCAGTGCATAACTGTAATGATACGCACCGCAGGACAGGCCTGCGGAATGGGCGCCATCTACGTTCCGCAAGAAATCCTCATCTTTACTATACCGGCCGTAACTACTCCGCACGATGGCGAAACGCTGGCCAGCCGCCGCCACCGCCGGCCAGTCCACAACACCATTATTCTCTGATACGTCAACGCCCTTTACCATTATAACCGTCCTCCTTTTTCACCAATTCGTCGTTATCGTCATATTGTGGTAACTTAATTATGGTTTCGTTTAGATACTCCCATGCGTCGGGGAGATAACTTTCACAGAATAAAAGTTGTTGTTTTAAGTCAAGCTCTCTTAGATTTTTTAGTTCCATTGGAGTTGTCCCCCTTTACCTGTTTGAGCGTGTCAACGAGCTTTTGAGGCATAGGAATTCCAATATTTGCCGCGTTCTCCACAATGGACAAACCTTCAATCCCAATAAAAAACCACGTTGTCATTGTGCATACTAATTGAGCTTGAAGGGCGGCGTCCAGTTTGTGCGTAAACGCCACAATCGCAATAATAAAAACCTTTTTGATAATACCACGGAAACCGATTCGGCTGTCCAGTTTCAGCAATGGGTTAAAATACGCCGCCGCAAGGCCGGTGATATAATCTATTATCATTGCAAAAACCAAACACTCCAAAACGCTGTTCCATGTACCGAAAAGATAGGTGCCGATAAACCCCAACACGCCAGTCATTCCCCCTAGTTTTACTTCGAAAGTTGATGGCAGGAAAAACCGGATTAAGTTCTGCACGTCCAAAATAATCACCCCCTAATTTGAATTATTTGTGTTTTGGCCCGGCCGCGAAACCGGGGTTCTTATTATTTTGCGCATCCGCCGGAGCCGCGTGTTGGCAATATGTGTATCTAAATAATCGCATTGACCATTTTGACACATAAGCAACCTATCCCCAAAATCCGCCGCTAGTGTTTTTGGAGAATTCGGGAACTTGTAACAACTGATATGAGGAAAAACCCAGTATAAAAGCTCCGTACCGCCGTGGACTAGACCGTACCTTGTATCAAGCCAACAATTTCCATGGAACCTATAATCGTCGATTATCCTATTGGAGCCCTGCGCAATACTAAGAGCGCCGTAATCAATACCGTCTTGTGCTTTTAGTGTAGCGGAAAACCCGTCCGGCAGGGCCGTAGATAAATCATTTAGCTTGTATACACTCGGAAAGCGTGTGACCCGCGAAATGGCGTTATAATACGTCCATGATGTTACCCCGGAAAGCCCGCTCGCGAATCCCACTTGCGGGGCGCCTGTTATGTCCTCGTCGGCCCTCGGTACTGCGTATTTTACAAAATATGAATAAGAGCCACCGTGGTTCGCGGAACTGTTGAAATACTCGTCAAACGGTGTCCCTACTGGCCCCGCACTCCCCGGACCAATAAAAACATCGGCGTCCTCCGACGCGTCGTGTGGTACCGTCTCCGGCTCCCACCCGGTCGTCGTGTAATAGGCCCCCACATCTTTATAATAATTCCTATGGACTACGGTGGCCCGGCCGGAAGAATCCAGTTTCACCGCGGCAAAAAGTCGTCCCACACTTTCCCAGTATTCTGTCGAGTCGCCGGGGGCCTCATGCCCTGTTTGCTCGCCGCTGTATGTGACTGTTTCGTAACAAGAGACGATATCCGTTGCACCGATAAACGGTTCCCGGCTTATTATATCCCTGCTAAGAGTGGAATATATGTGGAATAACGGCCGCCCTACAGACTGCGGAACTGTATGGCAAATACTTAACCCCCGCACCGAAACCCCTACCAACAATTCCCAATTCCCTTTTTCGTCTGTAAATCGAAAGTACAGGTATTGCGACGAAAACAGGCCGCCGAATTTATAATCGTCCGTGCCAGCTATTTTCACAAAATCGCTAATCGCCGCATTGACGAAAGTATTGTCTTTAATTGCAATAGTTTCGGACCGGGTGCCGAGGCTATTTTCGATAAGAATCTCGCTATCATTCGCGCTACAAATCTGCTCCCCTTCCGGTACCGTTGCAATAGAATATCCAATCGGGGTTCCCTTATCGTTAGATAGAATTTCGGCGTCTACCACCGCCCGCCCCGGCGCTGATTTTTCAAGGAATAGACTGCGACCGTTATTTACTAAAAAAGAACTCGTTGTCATTGACCCGATATGTTTAGGCTTTCGAATAGCGCGGTCCGTATAATATCCCTGATACCAGTTATCCGCCCCCCATGGCAAACCAATAAACGGAACGCCGGAAAAAGCGGCTGGCGGGTTGACCTGCTCCCGCGGCGGCGTATGACCATAGGCCACCCGCCCATCTGTCCAAATCCGGTCCCCCGGTCTGACCTGCACGTTTCCAATCGTCCGTAGCACCCGACCGCCCGCCGTAACGGTGCCGAGGCCAACACTCTCAACCGTGGCCGGGTAAAAATACCGGATTGCGTTTGGCACATTGATTTTAGACACCGACGACCACCGCCATTCTACCGCCGTCCGGAATGAGGCACCACACTGAATCACCATCCGCGAAATAGATATCAACGGCCGCGGTATACGGCAAAACACGATTTCCGATAACCACGTTTCCGCCGCTGACGATACCGCGTTTTACTTTTTGATTTTGCGTGGTGACATAGATAGCACTTGTCACCATATTGCTGACCGCCTGTTTCATATTTCTTAAATCGACCATCAATACCACCTCACGAATTCAAGGGTCTGCCGGTTTACAATGGTTTCCGTCCTTGTTGCGGTATTTGACCGCAGAAAATAGACGTTTCCATGCCAAATAATTCTATCGTTAAAGTCAACCAAATGCGGGCAATCATAAAGTTCTAAAGTAACGGATTCCTCCGTTCTACGGTCAAGCCATTTTATCTGTTCTGTGAGATACGATAACTTATCATACCCGTCTACCGGGAAAGACGTATCTAAAAGCGCATACGCATTCAGGCGCGTCCGTTGGCCAATTTGCTCTTTTTGAGCCGTATGGCCAGTAACTAAATAACGGTTCCCCTGTCCGTCGTAGACAGCCGTATAATAATTCCCGTGTTCATCGTATGCACCGCCCGCAAATGCAGCGCTATAACCACCCGTTGCCATCTGCTGGTATTGATATGGAGATATACGGTCGTCAAAGTTTGTGGATGATACTGTGGTTCCCAAAACGCCATCTTCATCCGCAGAATAAACTTGCGACTGGCCATAACTAACAGGCTTATGATAAGTAGTTACTTCGTCCACACGCTGATCCCCAATTATTGTGACCGTTTTTTCTTCGGATAAGAACTTTTGCCCGCCGCCTAAATCCTCATACTTGTATGTAGTAATAACGTGCTCTTGGCCGCGGACAACTTCGGTTTCCTTTACAAGTCCATTATTATCGTGAACCGCGCCACTACCACCGCCAGGCGGTTCAAGTTCTTCCTCTGATGGCCACGGTGTCAAATCCTCCGAAGTCCATGATTTATAGAGAGGTTCCACTTCCGTATTATTGTTCGGGTCAGACCCCCATGTTGTCCGAACCAGTTTTTTTACAACGGTATGGACTGTTAGCTTTTTATCGTCTAGCGAAACCGTGTTATTTTCGTGACCGCGCTGAACCGCGTAAATGGTATTTCCGCGCATATAGCAATTTATCATGATATGCGGCAGACGTGCTGTCCAGCCAAAAAGTTCCTCAATCAGCCCGCCATAATTTGTGCCGGATTTAACGTCTGTCGTCATCGTGGAAATCCAATCGTCAAATTGAATGGCCACGGATTTTCCGAGTGCTTGCGCAATAGCCGTTATATGTGCGCTCGCCGGAGCGGAGGGCATTTTGTTGATTTCTTCGTCTTGATGTTCCGACTTGTAATTGTTATAAGCCTCGTTATATTCGTAAGTCCATTCAAACGCATTCTCCGGGATAGTATATGCCATTTGCCGATATAATATTTCGTCGATATCACAAGTGCATTGACAGGATATAAGGACACCCCTTTTGCTGGTTTGCTCGACGCGCCCCATCAAATTATAGTCCCATGCCTGGAAGTCAACGGCCTCCATAATTCCAATGTCGCCAGCCATAACAAAAGACAGTCTGTCCGTCAACTGCTGTTCCTGCAAGCCGATAGTGACGCTCTGCAAAAAAGATGAGTTCCAGTTTACCTTATGCAGCAACTGTCTCCATATATCGCAGTTAAATTCTACGGATTGCGATACCACACGTTGAATGTCAGCCGTTATTTCCGCAGAGTGTCGGATAATCCTTTCCGTGTCAGGATAATCAACAACGGGGATTTTCAACCGGCGCTGAATATCGAAATCAACAGTAATCGCATTTTGCAGGTTTCTTTCGATATCGGCATCTAAATAGCCACCATAGAATAACGTTCTTTCCGTGTCAGCAATAACCCCCGTTGAGGTAACAATCACACGGGATAAGTCGAAGTCTTTATTTACCGGGATTTCCTGCGAAATAATTTGTCGCACCGTATCGAAATCAAGTGTTACGGACGTATGGATAACACGCTCGGCATCGGTTTCCATCCATGTGTTCTCGTCAAAACCAATCTGTCTATCGCTGATAATAACATTTGAAAAAAGGTTTGTATTGTTATCGGACTGCATATAAAGGCCGGTGAAATAATCGCCGTTGTTTACATTGCCTTTATAAACGAACCCTTGACTTTGGAAATTATCGCTATAATGCTTTTGACCGTCAACCCATAATTCAATGATACCGTTTGTTGCGTCGGAAACCATGTGTAAAAGATATGTCTTACGGGTGGCTTTTGTGATGGTGCCTGCCGGTTTGACATTGACCATTGTTGGCCCGTTGATATAACAAACCAACGAAGTCTCATCATTCTGCCGGGCCACACCAGTATCGTTCCCGTTTTCGCAGTTATATACTCGCCATTTCGCGGAGCCGGTATAATATAAATCCCACTTCACCCATAATTCTTTCGCGGCCGGAATGTCGAAACAACCGACGCGGCCGCTCTGCCAAAACGCACTCCGAATTCCGGATTTTTCAATAGGCAGGTTTGTGAGTGTATCCCCGGCGACAGTCAATAATGTTGCTGTGCCATAATTTTCATATCTCCATGTTTTGTTGACAATCCTTTCCGTATCAAATGACAGGGCCAGCGACCGGGACAAAAGCCTTTCCGTATCAAAAAACGCCACATTGAACCCGTCCGCAAAAGTCAGTTCCGCATTAGAAATTATTAAATTGCTGACCCAAATATTACCCCCGTCCATTTGAATATAGACGTTTGCAAAATCGGCCCCGTTGTTGACATTGCCGGTGTATCTATCCCCGTAGCCATTACTAGACGAATACTCAATGACGCCATCACTGGCACCACTTTTCATGTGAAGCAACATTGACCGCAAGCGATTTTTTGAGAAATAATTTGGCCCGTTTTTACTGGTTCCATTATGCCATAACGCATAATTATTTGAAATAGTTGCGTCTGTACTCCAGCCATTTCCCCCGTTTCCATCACTGCTATAAATTCGTATGCGGTCCCCGTTTTGATAATCCGCGGTAGTATAGATATCCAACCGAATCCAAAGTTCCTTGGCCGCCGCAATGTCGAAACAGGCTGTCCGATTTGGCTGGTAGAACGCAACCCCCGTCACGGACTGTTCCAGCGGTAAATCGGTGAGCGTCGTACCGCCTGTCACGGTTAAAAGGTCAGCCCTACCGGGATTTTCGTACCGGATAAGTGTCAACGCGTTTTTTACTTTTCTGACGGTTTTAGGATAAAAAACTATATTCTGATAAAAGTCTGTTGTTATATCAGAAAGTCTATACCGAAGATTCGTACCGTCCTCAACTATAAGCTCGTCAATGTAACCGATTAGTGCTTGGTTTCCGTTATTGAAAGCACCAACGGAAATCCTGAATTTTTGTCGGTCATATTGTGTTGGTCCGCTTGTTGTATACCCCCCATCATCACCGACATATAAATTCTTATAGGCGCCATATTCGATGAACTGTACAAATACCCAATTCCCGACGGCCTCGCTTGAATTGGTATAAGAATACCCGTAGTCCCGGGAAATATCGGTTTCCGCATTCACCCAAATTTTTAACTTATTGCTTGTCCCGTCCCTTTGAATTGACAATAACATATAATCATTGTCCGGGTCGTAAATGGTACAGATGCGGGCATTTGCTGGGGAGGCCGGGTCAACATAAACCCACATTCTCACACAAAAATCCTGACCGCCCAATTCAATATCGTCGGATATTAAATAACTGCTCCCGTCTAATTGCAATGCTTTTCCGTTTTTTGAATTAGTTGACAACTCCGGGTTCCCGTAGGCTGTCCAATTATTTAATAAGACGTCTTGTGTTACTGTTTTGTCAAATGGCAACCACGAGGCAATTTGATTCAGGTTCATAGCCCCGTTCCCCCCTTTCCCCGTTTTTTGTTATACTGCCGCAATCGTAGCCGCCACCCGAAGGGAAACGCTCCTATCCGTGGACGGAACTTCCGTGTTGGCGCTCGACGCTTTTGCATAAAAAACCGTATTTACGTTTGTAATGGCATTACTAATCGTAATACTATCCGTGAATGTTCCATTTTCCGTCAAACACAATTTCCAGCGGTCGTTTGTGTCCCCATTATCTGAAATCGTTGTGCTCCCCGTGGTGGTGTAGCCGGTTTCCGTTCTTACTGCCAGCTTAACTGTCTTGCTTTCGTTTATAGCCGCGTCCAACGAAACCGTCAAAGGGCTGGTATACGTTCCATCCGTAGAAATTGCCGTTCCGTCAGTACCGCCTGCCGTGGGATTGTTCATATAAAGATTGATATATGCGTTTGCCATTTTCAGCACCTCCAAATTTCAAAATCCAGCATAACATAATTCGGGAACCGGGGTTCATACTTATAGGAGCGAATAACTATACGACAATTCTCCCAAATGTCCCCGGTATCGTCTGTAAAAGTAACTTTTTGACGTGCCCTCCATAGTGCTAAAACCGCATTAAAATTCGTCTTTGAGAATAAACAGGAAACCACAAAGGAATCGCCATCCTCTATGTGACCGTAATCCTGCACCGTGTTTCCGTTGATGAGCGGCACCTTTTCTATGCGGTCATCTACATTTACTGTAAGGCTCTCTGGAGAGCGATAGCTTTCGATATCATTTATTTTTATCTTCATAGCTGCCCTCCTAGTTCCCGAAACCGGTATTTATTCGACTGGTAGCTTCATTGACTGCACTGGTTACAGCGTTTGCGACATTATTTGTGATATCGTCCGTCAACCGTTGTTTCATTGCATTGTCGAAAACATAAGCACCGCCGAGATTAACATTTATCGACGGGCTGACATTTATCTCCGGCGCACTTTGACTCCTTTGCTCAATGGCCCCGAGTATTGCAGACAAGTTTGTATTGACCTCCGGAACCTGGCTGTTAATCTGTCCGAGGATATCAATAGTCTGTTCATTGTTTTGCGACAATACATTTGATAATTCGGAAATCCCGTTTGAGGTGCCATCTGAGATTAGACTGGAGCCCCAATTATTGGCTTCCTTCATGGCTTTTTGAAATCCCATAATTTCTGCCATACTGGTTCTTTCGTTCGGGCTGACACCAGCTTCCGCCATCATGACCCGCTGAATCGCTCGGATAGCGTTCTTCTGTCTGTCCCCTTGTGACTGCGTAAAGTCATAGAACCCGCCACCGTCAGCCGAGATATTCCCGGCCATTGCATTGCGGTACAATGCGAGATACTTCTTTTGGCTGGTAAACATACTCTTGACACTATCATTCACAGCCTGTTTTTTCTGTTGTTCGGCGGCTCTCGTTGCTGTGACTTCGTCCATACCCTTCTTTATCCAGGTCTTGCGTTCTCGTTCAATTTGCCGGAGCCGTTGAGTCAAAGAATCCTCATAAACACTATCAAGATATTGCGCCGTTTCCCGTGCACTGTCCTCGATAACCTTTTGTCTCTTTAACTCGGCCTCCCGGGCGACCCTTGCAGGGTCTGCACCTTTTTTTAGAGTGTCTTCCGCAGAATACTCTATATCCTTTAGACTATTTTCATAGTCACTATGGGATAACCTGTAAATGCTACGGTCAAGTGCTTTGTTGGCTTCCCGGGCTTCCTTTGCGGCGTCCTTCATGGCCTTTTTAATATCATCAGCGACAGCCACCCATGCGGCGGCTTCGGTCTTTCCCTGTCTTACAGATTCATCAACTTTATCCTTGATGGCTTCAAGTTGTTCTTTCAGTTTTTGGCTGGTTGCTTTGGCAAGCTGGTCCTGCAATTCAGTTTTAACCTGCGTCGCTTCTTTTTCCATCTTTACGGATTCGGCGACGCTCCGTTTTTCTTCTTCGCGCTCTTTTCTGCGTTCCTCATTGAACTTTTTGAAAGTTTCTTCCTGTTCCTTCAAAAGTTGCTGACGCATTTTCACAGCTTCGAATTCATCACTACCAACTGCCCATTTACCAATTCGACCGAGAACTTCGTCTGCGGCGCTACCCGCACCATAAGCACCGCCAACCGCACCTTTCCACCCGAACCGTGAACCACCCGCGATACCACCGGCGAGAGCGGCAGAACCATCAACCAGTGGACGGAAAATAGCTGTCCCCGTAGGATTTATCTTTTTCAGGACTTCCCAATCTTCAGACGATGCTCCTATATCATCAATGCCTTTTTTGAGGTCTCCAAAAAGACTAATCAACGTAGTTACCCCGCTGGCCAGACCACCAATTGCATTGCCAGCCACACTACCAAACTCTTTGATAGCACCCTGATTATCCTTGATTTGTTGCGCAAATTCAGCAACCCCCTTTGTTATCTCCGGCATCATCTCTTTAGCAATGGGCATAAGAGCCTGTCCTACAGCTCCTGTAAGCTGGCCTGCCTGCATCTGCATCTGCACCCAATCGAGATATAACTCGCGTGCCTCTTTGGGATTTAGCAAGCCTGTTGTCTGAATAGAGCCTGCTCTTTCCATAAGAGGGATATATTCCCTCAGAACATTAATTAGTCCCGCACCTCTAGGTCCCAAGACATCCCGAATAAACTCCTCTGACCGCCCTGCCGCTTCTGCCTTCGTAAAAGCCCTAGCCAATTGTTCTAATTGCTGAGGAATCGGCAGTAGATTTCCTTTGACATCTGAGAGTGAAAAGCTATACTCTTTCATCGCTTTGGTCAAAGAGTTTTCCGTTTTGAGTCCGGATGCAGCAGTCTTATCAAGTCTAGCCAAAAGTGGAATAACTGCGTTTATATCCGTTCCTGTAAACTGGAATACTTTTGAAAGCTGTGAAGCTTCCTTTGTCGTCATCCCCAGACGATTGGACAGCATATACAAATCATTGCCAGCTTTCATCGCCTTGTCTGTCAAAGCGAATATGCCAGCGCCTGCCGTTATCCCTGCGACAACACCAGTGATAGCAGTATTGAGTTTTCCGATAGCACCGACAGTCCCTGTGACCTTGCCAGTAACGTTATTGAAACCATTCGCCAACGTACCAAGCGCAGATGTCGATGCTGTACTGGTCTTTGCAAGTTCCCCATTGACCTGTGCGAGCTGAGCCTTGAGTCTTTCGATATCACGCATCTGATAGAGTCGTTTCGTGTCGACACCACGAGTCAACGAGCTATCTTTGCCGTATGTCTTCTCATTGGCCTGATAAGCCCTATTGAGCAGTTCCAGCTTCTTTTGCTGCACCGCCAGTTCATCATTGAGAGCTTTCTCCCGCGCTTTCAAAGCCTCAACAGACTTCCCTGCCGCCTCCAGCCTGGTCACATCGATATCCGCCCGCAACCTGATTTGATTGGCCTCACTGTTAAGGCGAGACATAGCCTGCTTGACTGTCTTGCCAGCCGTCTCAAATCCAAGTTCTAAGTCAGAGACATTCAGCCCTAGCGACAAATAGAGAGAATCTATCTCTGTACCCATTGCATCCTTTTTCGCCATAATCTCACCTCACAAGATGTCATCGATATAGGTCAAATCTTTCCCGGCTTCAATTTTCTCCAGCACGCACAACTGGTCAAGAAGAAAAGCCATGTCCGTTTCGTCAATCTCTTTTACGGTCCACCCATAATCAGCCTGGTATTTGGCATATAACTGCAACAGCATCTCATACGGAGTCAGAGTTACTGCTCCTCCTCCGCTTCGACGTTTTTTGGGAGCTTTTGCAGTTTTTCGGTCGCGACACCAAGGATATACTTTGCCGCTTCCACATAGCCTGTCAGGACATCTGCCGGATCAATATCATCAATGGTATCAAGGCCATACATTTCCGCAATGACTTTTGCGTGCTCAGTCATCAGCCTCGACATCGGCCACTCGTCTTTTTCCAGATCGTCATATTCGGCCACCCTGAGCCACATTTTCATCGTCGGCTTCGGCAGCGTCACTTCTTGGCCATCAATCAGCGTCAATTTTGGTAACTCTCTCATTTGTCATTCTCCTTGCAAAAAGAGGCAGGTCTCCCCGCCTCCACCTTATCATCTTACGGCTCCATAGCTGAATACCAGCCAGTAATCAAAGTCGCGCTTTCGGTATTGTCGCTGTCAGCAATGCGCTTCCATTCGCCATCATACGTGCGGGCAACGAAGTGGCCTTCCAGCTTGGGAGTCGTATATTCTACAGACTCGCCTTTGGTCTGCATCGTCTCTTGCGTCGGCGAGAACTTGCCTTTTAAGAGCTTCACATAACGAACTTTGTTGTTATGCTTATTTGCTTCAAAAGCAAGGCCAACGTAAGGTGCACTGTCCGATGCCTTCGCGGACAGTTCCTTGGTCGTCGAATCAATCGTATGCCCCAACAAAGCGGCCAAATCCTCCAGCGGCATATCTGCCGTTTCAACCGTCACCGTGATTTCTGTCATGGACGAATCTGTTGCAAAAGGAGCATCATCGCCATAGAGCGTATTGAACGTAACGGACGGATTGATATCAACCTGAATTGCGCCCGCAATCTTTTTCATCGTGCCATAAGTTACCCCAGAGCTGGTGTCCGTCGTAAGAGGCGCATAGTAAAGATTTTTCAAACCTACTGTTGCCATTCTGAACTCACTCCAATCCTATAGTCTATAATCAACATTTTTTGGCTATCTTCGATATACTGAGTCGTTTGGACTCGCATAAATCCCAAATCCGACATTATTCTGTTGATATTCCGATATATCACATTGTATTGGCCATCGAGTGTTATGACATGAATCCTGATGGTCACTCTATGTGTAACCTCAATATCGTCCCCTATTAGGGCTGGAACATCGGATATCGGCGAATAAACAAGGCAAGGATAGCGCGCACTATTGTCCCCCGGTGCCTGCAGGTGGAATATTGACTTCGTGCCTTTTGCCAGCAAGGCAATCAATGCTGAATCACTGGTCAAAGCCGAATACACCTGTGCTTCAAGCGCCATCGTTTCCACGCTATCACCTCCCGTTTCTGGCAGCATTGCGGACGGCTTCCACAATACTGCGTCTTATGTTGTCTTTATTGGCTTCCATGGCTGGATACAGGAAAGGCCGGTTCACTCTTGGCGAAAACTCAACAATCTGTCCATAGAGGAATCCGTCTCTTGATTTTGCGTTTGCGCTTATCCGGTAGACAGTTCCTTCTTCATTTGGCTCAGCCTTAATTGAGTCCTTCAGGGCGCCGGGAGTGACCTCTTGGGCCATATATACCCGGCCATTTTTCTTATGGCCTTCGTAGACCGGGCACCTGCTTTTCGCGTCCCTCACGACGCTATCTGCGCCTTTCTTCAGTGCATCTTTTGCGGCCTGCAGCACATGATTGCCTAATTCCTTCAGAACCTGTTCTGTCTGGGCAGTACTCATATAGCCACGGGTAACGCTTTTATCACGGTAATGATTGTGCCGCCCCATCAGCCAACACCTCCTGACACTCCAGCACCGTCCATGTACGGGCAGATTCTGCATCATAGGCGGGTTTTATCATACGCAGCCTCTTGCCGCGCCATAGGACTTCATCATCCGGAAGAATATCGGTGCGGTAACGGACAATCACCCGGTAATCCACCTGGTTCATTCGCTCCACGCCGCCCTCCTGAATACGTGCCCCATAAGGATAAACCTTGGCCCATACCATGCAGCGGACTTCTTCTTCACCGTCTACAATGTTGCCGCAGGAATCCCTCGTTCTGGCATGATAGACAATGCTGATTCGTTCCGTAAGGTCATCCATGGTCGTTCTCATCAGAGTACCTTTCATTCTCATGGATCTCCCTCCGTTTCCTCAGCGGATTCATCTTCCGCATAATAAGCGCCACCCATAGCTATCTGGCTAGTCAACTGCGTTACGGCAAAAGGCACCTCGACCACCGCCGTAGCAAGTGGCTGCCTGCACTCATACCAATGAGCCACCAGCATCTTCACCGCCTGCTGAAAGAGCATATCCCCAGCAATATCCACATATTCACCAGCATCCAGCACATAATTCTTGCCCGTCTCCCGGCGAATCAGGAGTTCGGCGGCATCGATGTAACTTTGAAGCAGTTCATCCTCCTCATTCCCGTCAATGCGCAGATGCTGCTTTAACAAGGTCATATCCATCACTGCCGCCTCCTTTCCTTAAGATGCTGCTTCTTCAATGAGAACAAAAGCCTTGGTGGTGAGCAGGTCGCCGTCAAGAATAGCATAGCCCATATAATCCGTGCTGCGGGCCAGCGTATGTTCTTCGGTGTAGATGGACACATCCTGATTGCGGTTCATCACATAGGCGCGACGCACGTTGCCAATCAGGAAGGAGCCTACCGGAATTGCATCTTCTTCCACAACTTCCCGGCCAAAGAGACGGCCAATGGTCTGTCCTGTGGGGTCAGGAATAAAGATGGGCTGTTTCTGCGTGGTGGTGATGTTGGCCAGCTGATTCCAGATATCGGAGTTCTTGGCGTAAATCTTCACACCGTCCATATAGCCGGACTTGATTTTGCCCAGAGCCGCCGTGATATTGGCATAAGCCACACTGCCACCATGCGTATAGGTCACTACCTGCGGGGTGTTGGTTTCCCCCTTCAGGCGGGTGATGATGCCATAAGGCTGTGCCTTGAAGGTGTCACCCACGCCCGGAATGCCCTGACCGCTGACAATGGCGTTGGCGATGGCAGCGCCCATGCGTTCCGCAATCTTGGTCGTGATATAGGTCAGGAAAGCGTCAATACTCATGGTCTTGAGCTTCCAGGACACCGTGATGGCCTTGACCAGTTCATGGCCAGCCAGCGTTATATTACTGAGGCTCAGCGTTCCGCTGGTAGCTGCAGTGTCTTCATCCACCCATGCCGCATCGCCGCTGTTGCCGGTTTCTTTGGGGATTTCCAGATTGCCCGGTACATCGGTGAAATCTACTTCGCCAATGATGGGGTGAAGCTCAGCCATTTCCTGCCAAATCTCCTGCTTCATGGTGGTCGGGATAACCACCTGATTGCCAGATGCCTTATTAGCCACCGTAGCAAAAGCATCATGATTGACCTGGGCGAAAATATCACTTTCATCAGCAGTCAAAGTCCTCTTCATCAGCGTTTTGGCAAAAGCCGTGCGATACATCTCCTCACGAGCTTTGCCCTCATCGACAGCAGGAGCAACAGCCACCACAGGACCGGCCACTGCAGCCTTAATAGCCTGTGGCGCTACCGGGGCAGCAGGTTTAGCCACGCCAGTTTCCAATGCCGCCAAGTTGGCAGCTTCTGCCTGAGCTGCCTCATAGGCAGTGTCCAATTCTTCAATGGAGGCACGAGCCTTTTTGGCTTCGTCCACCTTGCCAGCGTCAAGCGCTGCTTTGGCCTGAGCCATCCGTTCATCTCTCTGGGCTTTGTAATCTTCGTAGTTCATTTTTCTTTGTCTCCCTTCTCTGTGCTCTTATCGGCACTCTTGTCAGCACCCTTCTTCTCCTTCTTGCCAGTATCGGCTTTGACCTCAGGATTTACCTGAGCACCTTCCCGATACCGTTTAAGTTCTTCCGGCGTCATGACCGACAACCTCCTTTCATATCCAGGAGCGCCAGCCGCTCCCGTTCCACTTCTACGGCAGCTTTTGCTTTCTGCTCAGCCAACCGCAATCCCGGTGGGATATTCTTGAACCGTGCCATGGCGTCATCGTCAGCCTTTGCCGCAATTTCAGCCGCCGGCATGGTAGAAATCTTATGGAATGCTTCCGCTGCCTCAGCCCCGGTGAACCATTTTTCCATATCCATGTACTCAATGATTTGATCCCGGCTGATAGCTGCAGCCGCTTCGTAAACAGACAGCATCGCATCGTCCATAGAGCGGAGCATTCCCACCACATTCTCCAGCTCATTGACATTGCCCACGGCACTTGTCCAGGCATGATGAATCATGAAGAACGCATTTTCCGGAATGATTACCTTATCCCCGGCCAGTGCTATGACGGAAGCCGCCGATGCCGCCAAACCATCTACATAGACAACCTTCTCTCCCTGATAACGGGAAAGCATATTGTAGATGGCCATGCAGGCGCATACGCTGCCGCCCGCAGAATTGATGTAGATATCCAGCGGGCCTGTCTGGCCGGACAGGAAATCCCTGATGCGTTCCGGGTATTGGTCTGTATTATCCCAAGCCCCCCACCAGCTACTGACGATATCACCATAGAAATAGAGTTTCCCTCTATCCCCTTGCTTGGTGATGGTTGTGGCCTGTTCTATTGTCGTCTGCATTATTCGTCACCCCCTTCCGCAGTTTTGCCATCTGTAACCTGAGCCGTATCCAATCGCCGGATAGGTGTATCGCCGTCCTCGATGGGCCCAAGGTTCAATACCTTTCGCCACTCGTTCGGTGTCATACTGCCACGGTCCACCATCTGCACCAGATTCAGCTTGTTGGCCATGCTGGCATATTGCAGGCTGGAAGTTTCAAAAACAATACGGTTCCCATGAGCGCGTTCTCGCCGGGAGAAAATCTTGCGGGTCAGTTCATGAGAAAACTGCGTAGCAAAAGGCTCAATCTCCGACTCGTAATAGGCGTTCCATTGGTCTTCATCATATTTCGATTGGACAATGGCCTCATTGGTGCCGAAGATGTTATAGATGCGGTTCAACGCCCTGTCCATCTGCGCCGCATTCGGCAGTTTATCATCAGGGTGAATCTGCTCGGCATCAGCCTTGGTATCGACAGCGGCCACGCCAGTGCTGTTCTCTGACTGGTCAAGGAAGGCTTTGGCGAACATTTCCACCTGTCTCTTCTTATCCGGCTCAGCCAGAGGAGATTTGAACTTCAGCAGCCAACGGATAGTAGCGCTGTTCTTGATGCTGGAAACCATGCCCTGGTCTGTGGCATTGATGACTTCCATCAACGGTTTGAGCATCTCCATGTTGGAACTGCCAAACACATCATTTTCGCCATAATCCTGCCGCAGGTGAATCACATCCGCATAGTAGAAGGTCAGGACATGGCCGTTTTTCATGGTGAATTCCAGGAACAGCACGCCATTCCTGTCATACTTAGCCTGCACGCCTGCCGCGTTGATGGGATATATCTCTTTGGCATAACCGCCCGCATCGCGCAGGATGAAGGCAAAGGCGTTATTGTTGAGCTTGAACTGTATGGCCAGCCGCTCCTGCAGCATCTGCCCGCTCATATAGGGATTCGGTTCTTCCAGCAGTACCCGCACATAAGAATCCGGATTGATAAGTGTCTCGCCTTTACTATTTTCCCTGACCTGCTTCGGCACCAGCTTTCCCGCCGACTTATAAAACGGCCGCAGGCAGGCGCGGATAATATCGCTGCGGTAAAGGTCACCATTCCAGGAATAGAACCCATTACCTGTCGAACTGACCATGGCCAGCCGGGTTTCTTCCGGGCCGCCCAACCATGTCTTGATTTTATCGAAAATCCACACGCATCACTCACCTCCTTCTTCCACATGGTCATCTACCATGCTGATATATTCTTCCAAATGCCGGGTGTAGACCACATAAGCGTCCAAGAGGGCCGCAAAGCCATCAATACGCCGTCGCTGGTTGTTGGTCTTGCACGGCTGGATATTCAGGTTCTTATCCACGTCGATGGCCACATTGGACATGCACCATTTGAGTATCGGATTGTTGTTGTAGACAATATGGTTGGCCCGGAGTTCTGCCGCCAGTTCCTTCATCGGATTGGACAAGGTAACTTTGCCCTGCCGGACTTCCTCCATAATTTCCCCGAAGGTTGCTTCCATGTCACTTTTCCAGTAAGGAGCGCCCCACGGATCATATCCCACCCATGTGATATAAAGGCCATGTTCTGCCTGCATCTCAGCAAACCAGGCAGTCACATCCTTATACTCGACACGATTACCGGGACATGCTCTGAGAATTCCTTGTTCCCGCCAAAGGTCATAGGGAATCTTATCCTCAGCCACCCGCTTTTCGATAAGCTCTTCCGGCATCCAGTACATCTGCAGCACATACAAATGATTGTCATGCTTGAGCCGATAGATGATAACCGCCGCCGTAAGGTCAGTGGTAGCAGACAGGTCAGCTCCGCCGATAGCATAGCAGGGAGCCTGCTCCTCGATATCAAATACCGCCTCATTATTGAGTTCCTCAAATTCCAGCCAAGCTTCGCTGGAGGTTTCCCTCACATCAAAATCCTTGGTCAACAGATTCTTGACCAGCTTGATATCAGCCTGAGCTTTTCGGACTTTATCTTCCAACTGGTCAAGCTTTTTGATTGTTCCCAGTCCGGGATTAGCCTTTGGCCAACATTCCGGCTGTGTCCATTCGCTCCTTGTGTCCAATTCGTACACAATCGGTAAGACGCGATCATCCTGCGGGAGGTTCGGATCATCATAGCCTTTGATGATGTTCGCATACTCATCATACTTTTGGTCATATACTGCTTCCCGGATAGTGCCCGCCGTAGACGTAATGAAAATCATGGGTTGTTCACGGGCGCTGGTGCCGTCTACGATGACATCATAGAGTCCCCGGCTTTTCCAGGCATGGATTTCATCCAGCAATGCACCGTGTACGTTCAACCCGTCCAATGTATCAGAATCACTGCCCAATGGCTTGAAGGTGCTGTCGTTATAATCCGAATTGAGTTCTGCCACCAAGGGTTTTATCTTGGCACGCAGAACCGGCGATTTATTGACCATACGTTTGGCTTCCAGCCAGATAATTTTCGCCTGGTCTTTCTTGGTGGCCGCTGCATAAACTTCTGCCCCTGGTTCCTGATCGGCTATCATCAGATAAATGCCGATGGCGGCCGCCAAAGTAGACTTGCCATTCTTACGAGCCACAATCAACGCCACTTCCCGGAAACGACGTGTGCCGTCAATCTTGTGAATGAAGCCAAACATAGCTGCCACCAGCGCTTTCTGCCACAGCTCCAATATGAAAGGGCTGCCGCCCGCGGGGCCTTTGCTATGCTTGCAGAACCGTTCGATAAAAATTACGGCATGGTCTGCCCGGCGCTCATCGAATTCCCATGGGCATTCCATATCACTCATATCGGCGACCAGCTTTCGATAAACCCGCTCAACCTTTTTGGATACCACCACCTCGCCAGAAACAATCTGTCCCAGGTATGCTCTCACATAATTCATCTGCGCATCACCTGTCCATCACGAATTTATCAAACTCATCCACCTTGGGCGTATCCTCCTCCTCGGGGATAGAACTCAATAACTGCTTCATGACTGCAGCATAGTTCTTGGCCATGGTGTTATAGATATCCACCTCCGGGCTCTTCTTGGTTCCCCACTGATTCTCACCATTCTGATATTCACAAACCGGGCCATTCTGATTGATGGCCTCTTCCAAGTCTTCCAGTGTGATGCGCATAAAGGCGGCCCGATGCATTAGCGGTTCATTGAATTTCTTCACCTTTGGCTGCATCGTTGACAAGCTCCGCCGAAGAGTCAGGAATTCTTTCCGAATCCGTTCTTCTTTTGGTAACTTATCCGATGATGCCGCTTTCTTCTTGGATTTCTTTCCTTCTGCCATGCACCACACCCCCCTTCAAAGTTATGCTGTGCGTTTTTTGAAGCTCTGGGCGCGGTGGAGCTTCAAAAACGCTCCACATTTTTGAACGGGGGGATTGCATTCTGACCAGCTGCCCCGAACCGTCAAACTCCAAACCTTCTCTGACGCTTGCTGCTTTCGCATGGATACGATTGTGACAGTCAATGCAGAGAGCCATGAGGTTATCCTGTCCCAGGGCAATGTCCTGATTATTGATGTTCTCTGGTGTCAGCCAGATTTTGTGGTGAATAATCTTGGCCGGCCGCCCGCACTTCTCGCAGACTCCGTAATGGAGCTGCATTGCTAATTTCTGTGCCTGCTTCCAAGCAGCGCTGTGATAAAACGCCTCAGCAAAATCTCTTGCCAACTGTCTACCATCCCCAATCTCTCAACACGCAAAAAAGGCGCTGCCTTAATCGACAGTGCCTTGATTTTGGTCACAATTTTTCCGTATTTTTAGTATAACATGGGAAAATCACGCCGTAAATATCACTTTTTTCAGCCTAAAAAGTATCACTTCCAGCCACCCCCATATCATTTTTATTGAATTGCCATCATCCTTGCCGCCCGCTCCGGATTATCTTTGAGGATTTTGGCAAATGCCTTAATGACTTCCCATTCCCCATCAGATGCCCGTAAGGAACGCATACGCCTTTCCGTGCCATCAGCTGCAGCAGGTCTACGGCCAGCCCCTTCACGAGCGCCGCCCCATCCGTTTTTATTCTCACTCATACCTTGCCCCTCCATTTCGCATATCCGAATAAGCCCCACACAGCAATCATGGATGCCAATATTCCCCAGTCTAAAATGTCGAAAGCTGCTACTGACCTGCCATGCAATACGCCGATACTCCCCAGCGTACAGATTAATACGAAAAGATTTATCTTTTTCATACCTTCGAAACATGGTATAATTGAGGTGCAAGGAACCTCTTGTGAGGCTCCCTGCTTTGCTTAGAATTGGCTGCCCATCATCCTTTGATGGTCTTGATTAAGACTATCACCGTGAGAAGGTTTACGATGATGTTGGTGGCCTTTTCTGCTACCTCAAGGTATTCCAAGTTTCTTTCCCCCTTTCCTTTAGCTTGATTTAATTATATCATTTATTACTTGATTTGTCAATACTTTTATCAAAACGTTTTGCCCGCAATCCCTTATTTTTTCAAGGTTTGCGGGCTTTTTCGTCACTTATTTTCCGTTGTCTTGTTTCCTTGATTCATCTTGAAAAATCTCGCCGATTCTGTTACAGGTATCCCCGCTTCTCTGTAACCTTGAATCTCTCGTCATTTTTATGTTTTTCATACCGTATACTCCATATCAATCCTAAAAACAAAACGATTGTTGCTATACCGATAACCCCTGCTACTAAAATCATTGTGTCTTCCCCCTTGTAACGAAAATTCATTTACATTTACTTTATTTTGCTTTATAATATCCTCAAAAGGAGCGTGATATTATGGCTACTATAACAAAAAGCCTCAACCTGCGCGTGGATGCAGAACTCAAAGCTCAAGCAGAGCATATCTTTTCTGAACTTGGTCTCCCAACGTCCACCGCTATCACTATGTTTTTGAAATCCGTGGTACGTCATGGCGGCATCCCCTTTAGCCTGCGCGTAGATGAAACGCCTAATGCCGAAACATTGCAGGCTATGGATGATGTGAACCATGGCCGCAACCTTAGCCGTGTTTATGATAGTGTTGAAGAATTCATGGAGGATCTTCATGCTTAAGCTTCGTAAACACAACCGTTTCAACAAGGAATACAAAAATGCCTTGAAACAAAAAGGTAATACTGAATCGCAGTTTTTGACAGTTCTCAAATACCTTGTAAATGAAAAGCCCTTACCCCAAAAATACAAAGACCATGCCCTCAGTAATAATTGGGCAGGTTTCCGTGAATGTCATATCCGCCCAGACTGGCTTCTCATTTACAAGATAGAAAAAGACATCTTGACTCTGACACTTATGCGCACTGGCACACATAGCGATTTATTTTGAAATCCGGCGCTGTGATGAAATGCGAAAGC
>DJYL01000007.1:24953-25173 GCA_002448495.1 Pseudoselenomonas ruminantium
TAATTTTGTGCGATTGATTTTATTATGGTACTTATAAAGATTATGCCCTATAGAAACCAAAAAAATCTCCAGTCTTACCTGTTCCATTCCTTTTCTCACAACTCGCTTATACCAGCGGTCATATTTCATTATGCCAAAAGTACCTTCTGATTGGATGGAACGGTTCATTCTCAGAAGTGCGCCGTGGATGCTTTCTAAGTTATCCACAACCTCTTGATGT
>DJYL01000227.1 GCA_002448495.1 Pseudoselenomonas ruminantium
TCTGCATAGCTGCTTTCCAACATTTTCATCTGCTCCAACTGCTGCAAAGCTTCCCGTACTGGTCGTTTTACATCTTTCATGGCTTTATCCTCCCTGCTCTAAATTACTTCTCTTTAGCTATATTCTTTATTTTCCGTTTAATACCTTCTGCATGTCACAACTTTTTTCTCCCGTTAGAGGGTTTTATCATCTATATCGCGAATATTCTCACTAAGAAGTAATCTTGCATATAGGAGGGATTTATATGGACGCTTTACTCTTGTCGCGATGGCAGTTCGCCATCACGACAATTTACCACTTTCTCTTTGTTCCGCTGACATTGGGACTCACCATCTGGGTGGCTTTACTGGAAACTTGCTATGTACGCACAAAACGCCCGCATTGGAAGGAACCTTGCCGCCAGCTGGTAAAGTTCTTTGGTACATTATTCCTGATCAACTTCAGTTTGGGCGTAGTCACTGGCATCGTACAGGAATTTCATTTTGGCATGAACTGGTCCGAATATTCCCGCTTTATGGGAGATATTTTCGGTGCACCGCTGGCCCTTGAAGCCCTGACCGCCTTTTTTCTGGAATCTACCTTTCTGGGAATCTGGATGTTTGGCTGGGATAAGCTTTCCCCAAAAGTACACTGTCTCTGTGCCTGGCTGATTGCCATTGGCAGCAATTTATCTGCATTCTGGATTCTGGTGGCCAACTCTTTCATGCAGCACCCCGTCGGCTATGTCGTTCAAAACGGGCGTGCCGAAATGAATGATTTTCTCGCGTTAGTCACCAATCCCTATGTAGTAGGAGAATACTCCCATGCTCTATTCTCCGGCATAACCAGCGCTGGTCTTTTGGTATTGGCAGTGTCCGCCTGGAAATATGTTCACGATGAAAAATCCCGCAACGCTTTCCGTCATACATTAAAAGCCGGTGCAATCTATCTGGCTATCGGTGTCCTTGGCGTAATGGGCAGCGGCCATATGCACACGCAATATCTGGCTGAAGCCAATCCCATGAAGCTGGCCTCCATGGAAGCCCTTTGGGAAGATGCTGATCCGGCTCCCTTTGCCGTGATGGCTGTCATTGACCAGAATAACCATAAAAACGCTTGCGAAATCAAAATTCCTGCCCTGTTTTCCTTAATGCTCTACAATAAGCCAGAAGGAGAAGTTAAGGGCATCAACACGATAAACGCAGAAATGACTGCCAAATACGGCAATGGCGATTACCGCCCGGATGTCTTGGGAATGTTCTGGTCTTTCCGCATTATGGTTGCCTGTGGTGGAGCCATGCTGTTAATCGCATTTGCCGTGGCGGCTCTGTCTCACTTAAACCGGTTGGAACAATATCCCTGCCTGTTGAAAATACTGCCCTTGACGCTCCCCCTGCCTTTTCTGGCCAATACCGCTGGCTGGTTCGTTGCAGAAGGCGGACGTCAGCCCTGGATTGTCGTAGGCTTGCAAAAAACAGCCGATGCGTTATCCCCCAATCTTACCGGTCTGGAAGTTTTTTTAACTATGACGGGCTTTACTCTGCTCTATCTGCTGCTGATTATTGCCGCACTTTATGTGGCCATACGTTACATAAAGAAAACTTCCATTCCTTTGGAATCTCATGAAGGGAGGGACGCATAATGGATTATCAGGTTATTTGGTTTATCCTTATCACCGTGCTCTTTACCGGATTCTTCTTCCTGGAAGGCTTTGACTACGGCGTGGGTATGCTGGCGCCCTTTGTCAGCAAACGTGAGGAAGACCGCAGCCTTATCCTGCGCACCATTGGTCCGGTATGGGACGGCAACGAAGTATGGATGATTACGGCAGGCGGTGCCCTTTTTGCCGCCTTTCCCCATGTATATGCTACTATGTTCAGCACCTTTTATATGGCTCTGTTTCTGATGCTTGTGGCCTTGATTCTCCGCGGTGTAGCCTTTGAACTGCGTACCAAGGAAAAATGTCCCTGCTGGCAGAAGCTATGGGATGCCGCCATCTTTATTGGCAGTATTGTTCCCGCATTTCTCTGGGGTGTAGCGGTTACCGATTTGGCAGCCGGCCTGCCGATTGGCGAAAACATGGTCTATCAGGGAAATTTTCTCAATCTGCTGAGTCCTTACTCCATTTGCGGTGGCATGGTCTTTGTCCTTGTCTTTGCTTACCATGGCGCTTCCTTCCTGCAGCTGCGGCTGGCAGATAAGGGGCTCCTCTACCGGATACAGGATTTGGGCAAATGTGCAGGCAGCCTTGCCGCCATCGCCTATGTGCTCTACTTAATCCTTACTTGGCAAAACACCGATCTTCTCGCCCGTCCCTGTGCAATGGGACTCTTTATTGCCACGGCTGTATTCTTCCTGTTAAGCTTGTTCCTCTTTATGAAAACGCCCGGCAAGTACAGCTTCGTACTCGGCTCATTGGCAATCGCTAGTGTAACCTTGGGATTCTTTGCCGGCATGTTTCCCCGGCTTATGGTTTCCAGTCTCAGCCCAGACTGGAGCCTGACTATTACCAACGCTTCCTCCACTGAGTACACCCTGTCCATTATGACGGTGGCCGCTTTCGTACTGGTGCCTGTCGTCCTTGTCTATCAGATTTGGACTTACTACATCTTCCGCAAGCGTATAACCACCAGCGATGTTTCCCATTACTGATTCCTACATAGAAAGGCAGTTATGATTCCACCACGTTTCAATCTCTATTGGCAAAAGGATAAACGAACTATACTCCTCCTTTCACTGGAGCAGCTCATCACCACAGCACTCTATACCGGTGCCATGGCAGCCCTAAGTGCTATCGTCAATGCGGTCTTTTTAGCTGATAAAGCCATTGCTGAAGCAGCACCAGTTTTGCTGGTGCTGCTTCTCTTGCTTATCGGCAGGGAAATAACCCTCTATCTGCAAAAAAAAGCCCGGCATAAAGCTTCACAAAACTTCCGTCAGCAAATTCGGCAAAAGCTTCATCGCCAAGGCCTGCAAAATCCTCTGGCTGCCAGTGACAGTTCAGAACTTCTTACACTCGCCTGTGAAAGCGCCGAAACTCTTGATGACGATTGGCAGCACCTTATCCCCACCGTGATTTCGCTGCTGACGGCAATCCCCTTCCTGTTGGCAGTCTTTGCTTTTCAGGACCTCATTACCGCTGCCATTTGCCTTATCACGCTCCCCATCGCCCCTTTCCTATTATACCTTTTAAGCAATCTGACTAAAATACGCAGTGAAAAGGCATGGCAAGCCATGCACGGCCTTACCCATGGTTTTTATGAGCTCCTGCAAGTTCTTCCTTTGCTCAAAATCGTCCAACAGGATAAGCAGCAACGTTTTGCTGCACAAAAATTAATTCAGGATTTTTCCAGCACCACCTTAAACGTATTGGAACAGGCCTTTTTAGCCAGCTTTGTACTGGAACTTATCACCACACTTGCCATTGCCCTGATTGCTGTATCCATTGGCCTGCGCCTGCTCAATGGAGAACTTTCCTTTGCCACGGGCTTCTTTCTCCTTCTTCTGCTGCCGGAATTTTATCAGCCTCTGCGCCAATGCGGTACGGCCTTTCACACCACACTGAAGACCAACACCGCCGCCGAAAAAATTGCACAAGTTTTGCCGAAAGCGACCATGACAATGGAGCATAGCCGCCATGAACAGCTGCCCGTTCCGCCCGCCATCAACATACGCCGGCTCTCTTTCACCTATCCGAACAGACACACCCCCACATGGCAGAATTGCAATTTGACACTGCCTGCAGGAAAAGTCACTGTACTCACAGGCAGCAGCGGCTGTGGCAAGACCACTCTGCTCATGTTGATGGCCGGATTATATCCACCTTCTGACGGTGGTATTTATCTGGAAGACCAGCTGCTCCACACCATGCACCCTGCCAGCCGGCAAAAACTGATTGGTTATCTGCCGCAGGACCCACATCTTTTTCAAGGCACCCTGCAAGAAAACCTGCTTCTTTTTCAAACGGCACCAGCAGAGCGCTGCCTGCAAGCCTTACGTCTGGCTCAGTTGGAAGATTTCTTCCGGAAATTACCGCAAGGGCTGAACACCCCCTGCGGAAATAGCGGGCAAAAACTTTCCCAAGGGCAGTTAAAACGGCTCGGCCTTGCCCGCCTTATCCTGCAGAACAATCCGATTCTGCTGCTGGATGAACCCACCTCCGGATTGGACGAACTCACCGAAGCCAAAATTCTCCATACACTGGATGTTATGTCCAAGGGGCGTACTATGGTTATCATCAGCCATCATCCGGCTGTGCTAAACTTTGCCGACAACATCATTGATTTGCAAAATCACCGGCTCCAAGAGGAGAATACACTATGCTAAAAGAATTATTGTTTTTGCTCCACCCTCTTGATATTTTACTGCTCCTGCTGCTCAGCCTTTCGGCCCTGTTGTCCAATCTCGGCTTGCTGGGGGCTTCTGCCTGGCTTGTCAGTTCTGCCGCCCTGCAGCCCCCCTTATTTGCCCTGACGCTGGGCATAACGGCTGTTCGGGCCTTGGGTATTGCCAGAGCATTGCTGCGTTATGGCGAGCGTTATTTTACGCACAAAAGTGCCTTTTCGATTCTGGACTCACTGCGGCTTCACCTTTACGATAAAGCCCGCATTCTTGCCGGAACTCCTCACACAGCCAAAAATAAAAACACATTTTTAAGCGATTTATTGTCCAATGCGGATATTCTGCAGGAATTTCTGCTGCGCGGAATTCTGCCCCCTATTGTTGTCCTATGTGCCACGCTGCTTGTTGCCTTATTTCTCAGGCCTGTACTTTCCTACGTTGTCTTAATTTTGCCCCTCCTCTATCTCGTTCATTGCCTGCCTTTATGGATAAAGCCCCATCTTTACACAGACAGCCGCTATCGAAACCAGCTGCTGGATTTTGCGCAGGGTATTCCAGAATTATTGCTGGCAGGGAGCCTGAATACAGCTGTGGCAAAACTCAACAAAACCGCAAAACATTGGCAAATCCACCAACAACACGATAAGACCCTTACAGACAGGCTGGATTTTCTTTTGGGAATACTGCGTATTTTTGCCTTTTTTTTGCTCTTTATCCTTTTGCTATACGCCCTTCAACAAGGGCAGATTGATGGCATTTCCCTATCCGTCTGGCTTTTGGTGCTGCTGGCATTTTTTAACGAACTTGCCGTTCTGCCCACAGCTGCCCGGCAATTCCGTCAGGCACAAATTGCCTCCGATTGCCTGCAAGCACCGGCTGAATCAGCCTGCACCAATGAAGTGTCCCCTTCCGATAAGCTGCTCACCGTTTCCGGTCTTGGTTTCCACTATCCGCAGGGAATGCCGGTCTTTTCTTCCCTGAATTTTTCCATCACCGCCGGCTGTCATACAGCAATTATCGGTGACAGTGGCTGCGGCAAGACCACTTTAGCCTGTCTTTTAGCCGGACTTTGGCAGCCCACAGAGGGAAGCATACATTACGGTTCCTCTCTGCGCCCCTTCATCTGCACCATTCCGCAGGGCAGTTTCCTTTTCTCTGCGTCCATCAGGGAGAACTTTTCGCGCCTCCAGCCTGCTGCCAGCGAAAAGGAAATCGTTCTTGCTCTGCAAACGGCACAACTTGCCCCAGTTATCGAAAAACTGCCTCAAGGAATGGATACCCCGCTCGGAGAAAATGCCTGTTCGCTTTCCGGAGGTGAGCGCAACCGTCTGATTAGTGCCCTTATTCTGGTAAGTTCTGCCCCGGTTCTCCTTTTTGATGAACCAACTGCCGGACTTGACCGGCAAACGGCGGATAAACTGCTGACAGCCATTCTTGACCGGGCTGAGCTGACGGGGCAGACGATAATCCTGATTACCCACGATATGCCGCAATTATCCCGCTTCTCACAAGTGATAAAGCTCACCCCATCGCAAACTTAATATTGGTTTTTCCAGATGCCTATGGTAGAATATTATTGATTATTTTTTAAGGATGTGACTTTTCGTTGGACAGTTCTGACACAGGTTTATTATTGTTACTGATGATAATTTTGCTGACGGCGCTAGGCTTTTTTTCCTTGATGGAAACCGCTATTGCCGAAAGCCACCGCAGCAAATTGGAAAAAATGCAGGAAGATGGGGCCTCCGCTGCCGCCAAGGTTCTTGACCTTTTGGAACAGAATGACCGCATGCTGTCTCTATCCCAGATTGGCATTACCATGAGCAGTATCTTAATCGGTGTCTGTACCGGCGTACTGCTCGCGCCCAAGCTGGCCGAGCTTCTGCCTGTTCCTCATGCGCAAGCCTTCTCCCTGATTGTCAGCGTGCTCCTGATTACCTATATTGCACTGCTGTTTGGAGAATTTTTACCCAAGAAAACAGCTCAACAGAAGCCAGAAGCCATGCTTCTGAAGTATCATGGCATTATGCGTCTGCTGGCCAGAATTACCCGTCCCTTTATTTCCCTGCTCGCGGGTGCTGCCAATATGATTCTCTTGATTTTGGGCATCAATCCTGATGCAGCAGACACCGTCACCGAAGACGAAGTCAAGGATTTGATTGAACAGGGAACCGAAGACGGCACCTTCGAAAAAACGGAGCAGGCCATGGTGGACAAGATTTTCCATCTCAGCGACCAGACCGCCTACGCCCTCATGACCCCCCGCACGCAAATGCTATGGCTGGACTTATCCGATTCTCTTTGGGAGAATATGCGGCTTATCCGGGAAACCCCTCAGGATATATTTCCCGTTGGGCGGGACAGTTTAGACGATTTTTGCGGGGTGCTCTATGCCAAGGATTTGCTCAACGCAACACTGGCTCATGAGGTGCTGGACTTATCCCAGTATATCCGCAAACCTCTCTTTATCCCCCGCTCTATGGAAACATTCCGCGTACTGAAGCAATTCCGTACTACCGGCGTTCACGAAGCCATGGTACTGGATGAGTACGGCGGTGTTATCGGCTTTTTGACGATGGATGATATCCTGCAGGAAATTGCAGGGGTTTCCTTTGCCGCTCATGAAGAAGAAACCGCCCAGCTTACCCCACGGGATGAAAACAGCTGGCTGGTAGACGGCCTCTATGATATCGATGATTTCAAAGCACGCTTCTCCATCGAGGAACTGCCGGATGAAGACCATGACCATTATCAGACCATGGGAGGCTTTTTAACCTCCTACTTTGGCTATATTCCCAAAGCGGGTGAACACATTGACTGGCAGGACTTCACCTTTGAAGTTGTGGATATGGATGGGGCGCGCATTGATAAAATTATGATTATTAAAAAGAGTGCTGAAGAAACGGTTGTAGCAACTGAATAGTTATAGTATTGCTTACATCTTGGTACTAAGACGCCCGGTGGCCGGTAATATCTTTCCTTCGCTTAGACAAGCTTGTCAAACGCTGCGGAAAGATATCACCAGCCACCGGGCTTTTTGCGTACTTTTTACCTATGGTTATGCACCTTTTTTACGTGCTTTATGCTGCCTTTGTTGTTTTCTTATTCGTGCTTACTTGCTGGCTATGATGGCAAACAGCGGGAGGGTGTCAAAATGCATATCTTTGTCGGTGCGGACTTGGGAAGAGATGTCTTCTTCTACGGTTACCTGCATACCAAAATCGCGCAGGAAGCGGGCATCCCACTGCGGGCGGCGATGTGTACTGATACGCAGTTCGTCTTTTATGTCATTGCACTCTGTAACCAACTCCTGCCGGATGTTGGCGTGGACATCGGCCTGATCTTCCTTACGGGAGAAGGTTATAAGGCCATAATCGGAATCAAAATTTAGGAGCATACCGCCGTTTTTCAGCACCCGATGCCATTCACGATAAGCCTGCATCACATCAGGAAGCGTCCATGTGAGGTTGCGGCTGATGACCACATCGAAAGTTTCATCAGCAAAATCCAAATCCTGCGCATTCATCTTGCAAAAATCCGCAGAACACCCCGCCGCCAAAACATTCTGCTTTGCCTGATGCAGCATATCCCCGGACATGTCAATGCCAGTCACCTTATGCCCCATTCTGGACAGTAAAATGGCAAAGAAACCTGCTCCTGTTCCAATATCGAGAGCCCTTAAAGTCTTGCCCACAGGCAGCTTCTCTTGCAAATACGCCTGCCATGCAGCAGCACACGGACCGCTTAATTCCTTCTGGCGCAGCCTGCTGAAATCACGACTGCGTTCATCCCAATAAGCTTCTATCTTTGCATCCAGCTGCTGTGCCTGCTCATAAGCAGACAGCCGGCATTGTACATTGTTTTTCATCAAGTTTCACCTGTCTCATACATAATCTATTCATAGTTTATCCCTTTTGAGACAAAATTTTAAGCCCCCCAGGGGGTTCAAAAATCCCGTGGACGGCTTAAATTTTTTCAGTTCTTATAGACGTTCAATCAACCATGAAAAAGTATTGACCAGCCATGAGCCCACGCTAAAGCCGCTGCTTACCCCTTCAGACAGCAGCGGCACCTGCGCCACTTTTTGACCGTTATACATTACGTCAATCTGTCCTACCTGAGCTCCTGCCTTCAATGGTGCGGATACGACCTTAGGCACATCATAAGCCAGAGAATACCTGCTTTTGTCTTCACCGTTAATCAGCGGATATTCGATATCCCGTGCCGGGTACAGTTGGGCAGATGCCTGTACACCATTTGCCACCCAAACCTTGCGCTGAGTTCTCTCCTTGGAAAGTGCCCTGGTCATCTTCACATGTTCAAAACCATAATCCAAGAGCTTTTCCGCATCCTTGAAACGATCCTTAGCCGTTGGCGTTTTCATCACAATCACGATAAGTTCCACACCATTGCGCTTGGCTCCTGCGGCCAGACAGCCTCCTGCGGCATTTGTCCAACCGGTCTTTATGCCGGTCATCCCTTCGTATTTTCCCAAAAGCTCATTGGTGTTTTGTGCCTTATAAAACTTTGTCCTGGGTGCCTCCCAGCGAATTATGCTTTCCTTCTGACAGACAATATCCCGAAACTGCGGATTTTCCATGGCATACCGAGCCAGCTTTGCCATGTCTCTGGCCGTAGAATAATGCTCCGCATGAGTAAGCCCATTGGGATTAACAAAGTGTGTATCCTTCATCCCCAGCTTTTCTGCCTTATCATTCATCAATCCGGCAAAGGCAGAAACACTGCCTGCCATCGCTTCGCCTAAGGCCACTGCCGCCCCATTATCCGATTCCAGCAGCATGCCGGTAACCAGCTCATCCGCCCGGATTCTTTCTCCTGCCAACACGCCCAAGGGTGACGATTCCGTGAAAGCGGCCTCCGGTGACATGGTAACTTCAGAACGTAAATTCATCTGTTCCAGAGCCAATATTCCGGTCATCATCTTAGTCATACTGGCGGGGTAATGCCGCTCATCAGCATTTTTTTCCCAAACCACACGCCCCGTAGAAGCTTCTATGATAATTGCTGCCTGTGCCGTAATCTCCGGTTCTCCGCCTTCACCCGCCGCTATTGGCAATTGTATAATAAGCAAACAGGCCACCATGAGCAGAGACGCTATTTTATGCCAGATTTTCACTGTAACTATCTCCCTCGCATCAAAAAAATAAATAAGGCTCTCCTTTAGGAAAGCCCTATTAGTATACCACGTTATTGACTTCTGTGCATGAAATTTTACCCAATTTAGAAAAAGCCTCCCCCCGCAGGGGAAGGCCTATATGCTTTATGGAGACGGAATTACATCATGCCCGGCATGCCCATGCCCGGAGCACCGCCAGCCGGCATAGCCGGTTTTTCTTCCGGCTTGTCAGCCACCAGCGTTTCCGTGGTCAGAACCATGGAAGCGATGGAAGCAGCGTTCTGCAGAGCGGAGCGCGTAACCTTAGCCGGGTCAACGATACCAGCTTTAATCATGTCAACGTATTCATTCTTAAGAGCGTTGAAGCCAATGCCGTCGCCAGCCTTCTTCACTTCTTCAACAACTACGGAGCCTTCGAGGCCGGCGTTGCTAGCAATCTGACGAACAGGTTCTTCGATAGCACGGCGAACGATATTCACGCCGACCTTTTCGTCGCCTTCCACATCCAGCTTATCAAGAGCCGGCAGGATGTCGATGAAGGTCGTGCCGCCACCAGCTACGATACCTTCTTCAACAGCAGCACGGGTTGCGTTGAGGGCATCTTCGATGCGGTACTTCTTATCCTTCATTTCAACTTCGGTAGCAGCACCGATTTCGATAACAGCTACGCCGCCAGCCAGTTTAGCCAGACGTTCCTGCAGTTTTTCCTTGTCAAAGTCAGACGTGGTTTCTGCAATCTGCTTCTTAATCTGAGCTACGCGGGCTGCGATAGCATCCTTGTCGCCTACGCCGTCCACGATAGTAGTTTCTTCCTTCGTGGAACGAATCTGACGGGCACGGCCGAGGTCTTCAAGCGTTACGCTGTCAAGCTTGCGTCCCAGTTCTTCGCTGATAACCGTACCGCCCGTGAGGATAGCGATATCTTCGAGCATTGCCTTGCGGCGGTCACCGAAGCCAGGAGCCTTCACAGCCAGAGCCTTGAAGGTGCCGCGGAGTTTGTTGACCACGATGGTCGTCAGAGCCTCGCCGTCAACATCTTCAGCGATAACAGCCAGCTGCTTACCCTGTTTTACAACCTGTTCCAGAATCGGCAGGATATCGGCAATAGCGGAAATCTTGCGGTCCGTAATCAGGATGTACGGGTCATCGAGAACAGCTTCCATTTTGTCCGTATCCGTTACGAGGTACGGGGAAATGTAACCACGGTCAAACTGCATACCTTCTACAACAGAGAGATTCGTAGCCATGGACTTGGATTCTTCAACGGTGATAACGCCGTCTTTGCCAACTTTTTCCATAGCTTCAGCAATAAGTTCGCCGGTTTCTTCATCAGCGGAAGAAATCGTAGCAACCTGTGCGATGTCAGCCTTGCTTTCGATGGTCTTGGACTTAGCCTGAATTTCTTCAACCAAAGCGTTTACAGCTTTGTTGATACCCTTTTTGATAATCATGGGATTAGCACCAGCAACAACGTTGCGCATACCTTCATGAATCATAGCCTGCGCGAGGAGCGTTGCCGTCGTCGTGCCGTCACCAGCGATGTCGTTGGTCTTGGTCGCAACTTCCTTAACGAGCTGTGCGCCCATGTTTTCGAACGGATCTTCGAGTTCAATGTCGCGGGCAATCGTTACACCATCGTTGGTGATGGTCGGTGCGCCGAATTTCTTTTCGAGCACAACGTTACGGCCTTTAGGGCCAAGGGTTACTTTTACGGCGTTAGCCAGTGCATCCACACCGCGACCCAGTGCGCGGCGAGCTTCTTCGTCAAACAGAATCTGTTTAGCCATTTATATTACCTCCAGAAAATACTTTAATTAGAGAATTGCCAGAATATCGCTTTCGCGGACAATCAGGTATTCCTTATCGTCAACTTTAACTTCGGAACCGGAGTACTTGGAGAAAACAACCGTGTCGCCAGCTTTTACTTCCATAGCAGCGCGCTCACCGTTTTCCAGAAG
>DJYL01000187.1 GCA_002448495.1 Pseudoselenomonas ruminantium
CCGCTGACCGCATAGCGGTATTTTTTCGCCAGAAAGGCCACGATACGGTCTACACATTCATGGGCCAGCTTGTATTTCTTCTGCACCATGGCTTCCATTTCTTCGTCGATTTCATCGCCATTAGGAGCCGCGCCGCTGAACATGCGCTGAGCAAAGAATTTCAAATGCGTGACAAAGCGGTAGTATACCAGCGACTCACGGTCAAACTCAACACCACAGAAACGCCGGACAATATTGGTGATTTCATCAATCAGGGTTACGATTTTATCGGCCATCGGCTGTTTCATGTCGAGCTGGCCGTCAATGATGTGCATGGCAATAAAACCGGCTTCATCCTCGGGAATATCAATATCAAACTGGGCTTCGAGCATCAGCACCGCTTTTTCTGCGATGGCAAACTCCTTCGGATAAAAACGCCGCGTTTCCCACAGCATCAGATTGCGGATATTGATGCCTTCGCGCAAGCGGTGAATCGCCATATGGATATGGTCGGTCAGGGAAATATAAACCGTTTCATTGAGCTTTACACCCAATTCTTTTTCTGCCATTTCGATAATCGAGGTGCTGGCATCGAGATAATCAACGCGCAGTCCGGACAGCAGTTCCTTGAACTTTTCCAGCATTTCGTGGTCACTCAGCCGGTAAACCTTATCGACCTTGTCATCTTCCACGCTGTCGCCATTCTTTTTGCCAAAGGCAAGACCTCTGCCCATGGCCACGACTTCGCAGCCGTTTTCATCTTCCGTTACGATTACGTTATTATTCAATATCTTTTTTATCTGCACGATTTTTCCCCCCTGAACTTCCTTTGGACTATAAATACGGCAAAATAAAAAGGCAAAACAACCTGACAGATACCCCGTCAAGTAAATTTTGCCTTCATCACTCTACACATAACTATCCCTCCAAAAAGCAAATATGCGTCTTGAAGGTTTGGCCAACTCAATGTCACCATCCAAATAATATAGAACACTACTAAACTATAAGCAATTTTAGCATATATCCTAAGGATTGTAAAGGGCATCTTCATGAAACAACGCCCCAGAATTCTTCAGGATACCAGAGGTATTCGTAAATGGATGGTCGTACCTTCGCCCAGCTCACTCGTGAGCGTTAGCTCTATAGCATGCTGCTGCGCTATCCATGTGGCAATGGAAAGCCCGAGCCCGGTACCGCTGACACCCTGCGCCTTCGTACGTGAAGTATCCACCCGATAGAACCGTTCAAAGACCTTCTTCTGGTCTTCCTTGGCAATGCCGATGCCATCATCGGACAGGTCAACTTCCATAAAGGAGCCGTCTGCGCCGGTAACCTTTTGGGATACCACGACAATGTGCCCTCCCTTGGGCGTGTATTTCGTACTGTTGTCCAAAAAAATGCGGAACATTTGCCGTATCGTGACCAAATCACCATAGATTAAGCCGTCATCATTTTGCAGCAGCTCCACGGTATGGTCTTTGGTCACCAGCTGCATTTTTTTGATGATATCGGCCAGAAGCTCACTAAGCTCTATATTCTCCTTGTGGAGCACCTGCCTGTTCTGGTCTGCCCGGGCCAAAAACAGCAGCTTTTCAATGAGCTGCTGCATATTTTCCGCTTCCGAGCGAATAGATGCTATGCCCTCATCCAGCACGGCTTCGTCCGAGCGCCCCCAGCGGGAAAGCAAATCCGAATACCCCAAAATGACCGTTACCGGCGTGCGCAGTTCATGCGAAGCATCGGATACAAAACGCTTTTGCTGTTCAAAGCCCCCCTCTAACCTGTCCAGCATATGATTAAAGGTTTCGGCAAGCTCTGCCAGTTCATCCCTGGCCGGTGGAACTGCTATGCGCCTGTCCATCTTCTCCACTTCGATTTTACGGGCAGTAGCCGTCATTTCCCGAATGGGCTGCAAAATGCGGCGGCTTACAAAGAAGCCGGCCAAAAGCGCCAAAAAGAACCCCAGAATCGTCATCAGGAACAAAATTTTCTGCAGGGTTTCCAGAAAATGCTTTTCGGCCGTAATGGTCTTGAAAAAGTGCATCTGGTAAATCTGCCCCCGATATTCCACATCCATGCGGGCATGATACAACGTTGCATTGCGAAGCTGGGCTACCTGCATTTTCTTATTGGCCCAAAACGGTGGATTTTTTACCGTATTTTCTTCAATCCGCTTAATCGGCGGATAATGCACGTCATTTTCGTAGACGATTTTTCCCCTGCTGTCCACTATACGCAGCACCACGCCGGGCAGAACAACATCATCACGGCCAAAATCCATATCGATAGAACGCCCCTGCTCCAAAACCCGCAACACATGGTTCATGCTGATTTCCAGCTCTACTTCTGCCTGATGATAGAAGGAAAAAAATACCCCCAGTCCCGTAAGGCCGCTGGTCAAAAGCAGCACCAGCAAAAGCACTGCCGCATAAAAACAGGTAATCTTAGTGGAAATCTGCGCATAGCGCAGTCGATCCAGCATCAGCTTCGGATGCCGCAGCCATGCCTTAATCCCGGACAGCATAACCTATGCCCCGCACCGTATAAATGTATTTCTCCTGAAAGCGTTCATCAATCTTCGAGCGAAGATAACGGATATACACATCCACCACATTGGTATCCCCACTGTAGTCATAGCCCCAAACCGCCTGCAAAATCTGTTCGCGGGAAAGAACATTGCGTTTGTTGCGCAGCAAATATTCCAAAAGCGTGAACTCCTTTTTGGTAAGCTGCACAAACTCGCCCTTTACCCGCACTTCATAACGGCTGGGAATCATGATGAGGTCCTTGATGACCAGCCGTTCATTTTCATCATCCTCAGTAGTTGTTTCCTTGTAATGACTGCGCAGTACACGGCGAATACGCGCCAGAAGTTCCTGCATGTCAAAGGGCTTCGTGATGTAATCGTCTGCGCCCAAATCCAGCCCCGAAACCATATCCGACACATCATCTCTGGCTGTCAGCATAATGATGGGCACATCGGAAGTTTCGCGCACAGTACGGCAGATTTCCATACCATCCATTTCCGGCAGCATTACATCCAACAGCACCAAATCGAAACCGCCCTTTAATATTCTCTCCAAAGCATGACGGCCATTATCCTCAAGCGCCGTATCATAGCCTTCATGTTCTAATTCTATCTGCAAAAAACGGGCAATACGATGTTCATCTTCCACAATAAAAATCTTCGGGTTCGCCATGCAAATTCCCTCCTAATAAAACTGTCTGTTTATATAATATAACGAAGGGCAAGGTTTGAAAAGCCTTGCCACGCATTTATAATGGAAATTTAATGTTGTACCTTGCCTGCCGCTTTAGCCAAAAATTTCTCCCTGGCTACGGCAAAGCGCTCGTGGGTGCCCACGCCAATTTCTTCCTTATCATCATAGGCGCGTACGGTAAAGACGAGTTTGCGCCCCTCTACTGCCGTAACCTCTGCTTCTGCCCGCACCGTAAGACCTACAGGCGTAGCCGCTGTATGTGCTGCATGCAGGCTGATGCCCACGGTTGTCCAGCCCTCCGGCATGAGTTTCTCCACCGCTTCTGTGGCCGCTTTTTCCATCAGACAGGTCATGGCTGGTGTCGCATAAACCGGCAGGCTGCCGCTGCCCATTGCTTTAGCGGTTTTTTCCTCCGTGACCATTTCACTGACGCTGTTTTTTAATCCAATCTTTACCTCTGTAAGCTCCATATTATGCCCCTTTCTCTCCGAGAAACATCTCCCGGAACAGACGAATTAAATGTTCACTGGAAGACGAGAGTGTACGGTTTTTCAGCCAGGCGATTACCGTATGCGTACTCATCTCCGGCTCAATCAGTTTTTTATAAATCAAATTGCCATCGGTTAAGAGGGTCTTGGAGGACACCGGCAAAAGCGCCATGCCCATGCCCATCTTAGCCAGCAGCAAGTCCTGCACAATACTGTCACTGACACAAATGATATTCGGTTCAAAGCCCAGCTTGCGGCAGTTCGCGATAAAGACCGACTGCCAGCGCAGAGGTATGATGATGGGCTGGTCTTTGAGTTCCTTCAGCTCTACCTTGTCGCTGGCAGCGCCGATTTCCTGCTCCTTGTTCATGATGAGTACCAACGGCTCATTGGGCAGTACAATGGACTCATAAACTTTGGAATCCACCTGCGTACGCGTAATGCCGATTTCAATGACCCGGTTGTCCAAAAGCTCCAGAATCCGGGCACCTTCAGCCTCCCAAATCTGATACGTCACATTGGGATAACGGGAATGAAACTCCGAAATAAGCTCCGGCAGCAAAAGCGCACCTGATGTAGTAATGGTTCCCAGACGTATGGAACCGGCTATGCCAGAGCCGATTTCCGTAATTTCCCGCACCGTACCATCCACCATGCCCAGTATATGCTCCACCCGGGTATACATAACCCGTCCGGCATCGGTCAGACGAATCCTGCGGCTCCCGCGCTCAAAAAGCTGCACCCCCAAAGAAGTCTCCAACCGCTTCATCTGGCGGGACAAAGCGGGCTGCGCAATATCCAGCCGCTGCGCTGCATGGCTGATATTACCTTCCTCAACAATTGCATAAAACGCCCGCATATCCTTTATATCCATTTCCTGCCTCTTTCCTGCTATATGAAAAAACTCATAGTATCTATAACGATTTAGGTTTATTATACTTTTTTTGTAAAAATAGAGCAATGTTTTTTGCAAAAAAGTTATATACATAAAGGGCGGACGCCTTTGCACATCCATGTAATACAAACACTAAGCGCGGTGACTGTTGATACAGATATCCAGCCACCGCGCCTTAGCATTACGCTGTTAACCTAACACCGCCCATACTTCTCACACATAGCCTTCAGGTCTGCCGGTTCCAATTCCAGCAGATAATCCGGCTTCAGGCACCATTTCCAATTAAGCCCCACGGTGCCGGGCGTATTCATGCGCCCGCGCTCGTCAAGCCCCAAAAGGTCCTGCATCGGTACAATCGCCAGCCTTGCCTCCGAAGCAAGCGCAAAATTTATCAGCCCCCTGGCAATATCCCTTGGCCGTTCAATTTTCTTATGCAGGAGCGATGTCACTGCCGCCCGCGTGCACTCATCAATATCATGCTCATACCAGCCCACGGTGGTATTGTTGTCGTGCGTGCCGGTATAGACGATGCTGTTTTCCGGCGCCACAAAACCCAGCCTGCCCTGCTCATTGAAGTGCAGGGTAAAGTGCAGCACCTTCATGCCGGGGAAGCCGCAGTCTTCCCGCAAAGCCTCCACCTCATCGGTGATGATGCCCAAATCTTCAGCCACGATTTCCATGCCGCCGATTTCCTTTTGGATGACATCAAAGAACGCCTTGCCCGGTCCCTTGCGCCAATGTCCGTTGATGGCAGTCTCCGCCTTGCCGTCTACTTCCCAATAGGATTCAAAGCCACGGAAATGGTCAATACGCACCATATCCACCAGTTTGGACAGATTCTTGAAGCGCTTCTTCCACCAGCCGTAGTTTTCCTGCTCCATAGCCTTCCAGTCATACTGGGGATTGCCCCAGAGCTGGCCGGTCGCGCTGAAGTAATCGGGCGGAACACCGGCTACGGTCTTGGCCGTACCGTCCTCGTTCAAATCAAAGAGTTTCTGGTTTGCCCAGACATCGGCGCTGTCATGGGAGATGAAGATGGGCATATCCCCCATAATCTTTATGCCCTTTTCCCTGGCGTATTCGTGGAGTTTATGCCACTGCTTATGGAAGATAAACTGCACGAATTTGGCATAACCGATATTGTCCGCCAGACGCTCGGCCAAGTTCTTCAAAGCCTTGGAATCGCGGCTGCGGATGGGTTCCGGCCACTGGAACCATGCCTTGTTCTTGAATTCCTTCTTAGCGGCATCAAAGAGGGCATAATCGTCCAGCCAGTACGCTTCTTCCTCTACAAAGGCCTGGAACTGCCCCTTGATTTCCACGTCCTTGGATTTCTGGAACTCCGCCCATGCCCGCTTGAAGCATTTGAGCTTGAAAGCAATAACCCGCTCAAAGTCAATAAAGGAGGACTTGCTGGTATAGGGAACCCGTGCTTCTGCCGGCTTCAGCCACTCATTTTGCAGCAGCTCATCTATATCAATGAGCAGCGGATTGCCCGCGAAGGCCGAAGGCGACTGATAGGGCGAATACCCAAAGCCCACAGGGCCTAAAGGCAGAATCTGCCAAACCTTCTGCCCGGCAGATGCCAGAAAGTCCACGAACTTATAGGCCTCTTTGCCCAAATCCCCCACGCCGTATTTGGACGGCAGGGACGTCGGATGCAGGAGGATGCCTGCGCCCCTTGCAAATTTCTTGGGCAGCGGCTCATATTCGAGCAGCCTGCCGGTAAGCGGCGGCAGCTTCAGCGTGAGTTTCCCGCGCACGGAAGTCACCCGTTCCGGCTGATGTTCCTTGTCTGTCACCATATCGACAAAGGTACCATCGGCAAAGTCGCTGATGTCGAGCACCACCGTATGCCGTTCCGTACGGCTGCGGTTGAAGACCGCAATATAGGCGCCGTTATCCGCATCCGCCCCAAAGACATCATGGCCGCTGCGCACGACCCGGGCAAAGGCCAGTACATCCCCTTCCGCCGTAAGCGGAAGCAGTTCGCCGGTCTGCAGGGCATCATGTTCATTGCGGGACTTGATGATGGTGCGGTAGTATTCCCGCAGTTCCTCATCACCGCCTGTCCACTTGTAAGGACGACGGTTGGTCGGGTCCTTGAACCCT
>DJYL01000050.1 GCA_002448495.1 Pseudoselenomonas ruminantium
GGGTCGTTTAGCGGAAAACAGAAAACTCACTCCCCGTTCACCCCATGACCACGTATGAACTGGATACCTTTACCACGAACTCCCCCACAAACTGCAATTTATTCAGAAGAAAAGTTCACATTCAAACAGTCGGTTCCAAGGATGGGCAATATGTAATTTTTCCAAGGAAAGCCCTGCGGGTAAGCTGATATTTTGCTGGGCGAAGTCTTTTAGCAGTGTGGTGCCCTGAGTGGCGGCAAAGGCACGCGCACCGTTCAGGTCGCCGGTCTTTTGGTTGTAGCCGGGCTGGCTCCAGACGGCACCGGCAAGGCTCTGGCGGACGTTGGCCTGATAGCCCCAATCCTCTAAATACCGGGTCAGCATGAGTTCTTCCCTGTCCTGTTTGTCCATCCATTTAGAGAGCAGGCCGGTGCCCAGCAGGAAACCGGTGGTGTTGGTGGCGGTGTTCCAGCCGCCGTAGGCCTGCAATTTGAACTGCAAATCGGCTTTGTGCAGTTCATTCATCAGGGCGTTGTCGGCACCATTGCCATAGGCAATGTCGGCTACGGCTACAGGATAGCCCTTGTCAACAAAATCCTTTACCATATTCACAAAGGGCATAGTGCCTTTGCGGGGCTTGATGGTATTGTCGGGGTTATTGGCACTGCCGGTTTTACCATCCGGATTGGTGCTGACCGCCATGATAAGTTCAGCGCGTTCCGGTGCAGGAACCCGCATACCGCCGGCGGCGATAATGGTGTTATCCATATCGTCGCCGATTTTTTCGTTGCAGTAAGCAGGAATAGTGTCGCGGCCTTTGCCAATGTTGTAGGCCGTATAGACAAAGGGTATGTCGCGCTTATCGTCAAGGATGGCCCGGCAGAGCATGACCATGCCGAGTTCATCCGCACCGGAGGTGATTTGCAATTTTGTTTTGCCGATGTTTTTACCGTATTCCTGCAAATGACGCATTTCATAATGGGTCTGTGAGTAAAAAGCTCCATCATCCCCGCCCAGAAACAGGAAGGATAAAGCATTTTGCTGCGTAAGGTCTATAAGCGCCTTGTTGGCATTGAAGTTGAGGTTGTGGCGGTGTGTCCAGTCCTCCATTACGGCAGGCGCTATTTCCTGCTGCATTGTTTGCATCTGCCGCTGTTCTTTTTTGGAGGCCAGCCCCATTTCGGCTTTATCCCGCAGTACACTGAAATCGCGGATTTTTATGGCGTTCTGCTGGTAAATAGCCGGTTCCATCCCCGCACCGGAATGGGTGGCGGTTAAGAGGGTGCGCAAAATTGTGCCAAAGCCATAGACGGGCAGGCGGGGGAAATCCTCATGGAGTTTTTGGAAGCGGTTTACCCTGTCGGTAATCTGCTCCTGCGTGAGTTCGTGATTGCGGGAGCCGACAAGACTGCCATAGAGCAGGGCATCGGTGGAAACCACGGCAGCTTTGGCACCGGGGGCATTTTCGCGCAGCCAGTTCCAGAGGCCGTCCGGGTCGCCGTGCTGTTCGCGGGTGCCTAATAGATTTTCCGGGGGGATGACCACGTTATACCCCAGTTTTTCTGCCACGGCGGCAGTTTCCTTGTCCGTAATGGGGCGGTTGTCGAGCGGGATAAAGATAATTTTCTTCCCCTGACCTGCAGGCGCAGCCACGACCGTGGTGAAACTGCCGGGGAGTATGGTCAGGCAGAGCGTTATAGCAAATAATGTGAGTAATTTTTTCAAGATAGTGACCTCCTTTGTAAAAAAATTACAAATTACCATGATACTATTCGTGACGGAAGGGGAGAAATCCTGCTTTGCAGTATGCCGGTGGCTGGAAAATGCTTGTTGTCAATATTGTTTATGTAAAGAGTATGCAGAGCAGGAAAAATAGCTGTTGATATAGAAAAGATAAAAATGCATATTGAGCAAGGAGTTGAACGCGGTTAAGTTTTTGTAAATTGGAGAGGAAGCACGATGAGCCTTAAAAAATGCGAAATTTCTAGGAGCAGACTCTCGGAAACCATGGCATGGCTGGAAAAAGAATTGTCTGATATGAAGGTATCCCAAAAGGAAATCATGCGCGCAGAGCTTCTTTTGGAAGAAACCTTCCTGTGTCTGGCAAATTTTTCTGAGCAGCCTGATAGCTTTGTCGGACAGGTTCGCCTGCGGAAACTGTTTGGGGATATCAGTTTGTATTTTTCTGCCAGGGGTGAAGCATTTAATCCACTTGATGGATTAGATGATATTTCGCCAGATGAGGATAATCTGTATAACATGGCGATTCTCAAAGCCTGCCGTGATGACCTGAGCTATTCCCGCAGAAACGGGGAGAATATCATTGCCATTCGCGTACATTCGTTCAGCGGCAAGTTTGCTTTATATACCGTAGCCTCTATGGTATTTGGCTGTCTGCTGGGGAGTATGTTAGAGCTGTTTTTGGCAGATGAAACATGCTTATGGCTGGAAATGAATCTCTTTACGCCGATTGAAAGTATGTTCATGCATGCGCTGATGATGATGCTGGCACCGATGATTTTTTTCTCCGTGATGTCAGGGCTGGTCAATATGTCCAATGCAACGGAAATCGGGCGTCTGGGAAGCAAACTCGTAGCTGTATCCATTGCCAAGCTGGCCGCGAGCATAGCCATAGCCATAGGCTTTGGGATATGGCTGGGGGCAGTGCCGGAACTGGCGGGAATGATAGAAGCCATTACTGCTTCCAATACAGCCACGGTTTCCGTCATCAAGCTGATTGTAGGTATTATACCGGAAAATATTGTCAGCCCCTTTTTCTCCGGTAATCTGCTGCAAGTCCTGTTCCTGTCCTGCTTCTTCGGCTTTTTTCTGGTCAAGTCCGGGGAGCGGGCAGCGGCAGTAAAAGGCAGCATAGAATTTCTCAACAACTTTATCAATGATGTCATTAAGCCAATCATGCTGTTTATCCCGGTGGCGGTGACAGCTTCTATGGCCAAGATGATGCTGCATACGGAGCCTTCCATGCTATTGGTCTTTGGCAAAGTCATTCTGGTAAGCTATGCCGCAGAGTTGCTGGTATTGGGTATGTTGTGTATTTTCGTGGGCATAGTGGGCAGATGTTCGCTGATGCCGTTTCTGAAAAAGACGGTCGTTTTTCTGGCGCTGCCTTTTTCCATCCGCAGTTCCAGTGCCTGCATGTCAGAAATGATACAGTTTTGTAAAAATAAATTGGGCATAGAGGAAAAAATGGCGATTTTTTCGCTGCCGTTAGGCTTGCAGCTAAATATGAACGGTACTGGTGCTTATATCGTCATTTTAGCAATTTTTATGCGGATGACACTCGGACTTCCTATTGATGCAGATTTTTTGCTGTCCTTTTTCTTTACGATGCTATTGCTGACTTTTGCTTCACCAGCTGCGCCGGGAGCCGGGCTTATCTTGCAGGCCACCGCCCTGGAGATGGCCGGAGTGCCCAAAGAGGCTGTCATGATTTTGGTCGGGATTGACCCCATTATTGACTGTATACGTTCAGCGATAAATGTAGCGGGGAATGTTTCTTCATCATTTCTTTTGGCGCGCATGGAGCAGAAAATAGATATGGAAATTTATAATAGGATGTGAATTTACCAAGAAAAATCGGCAATAAAATCAGGGGGATGTGAAAAATTCCTTTTACTTAAAAGTCCGCTGACCAAAAGTGTCAACGGGCTTTTTTTATAAATTACAGTTTGACAATACGAACTTTATTTTTTGAGTTACAGCTCAGTGGGG
>DJYL01000191.1 GCA_002448495.1 Pseudoselenomonas ruminantium
ATCTGCCGGCGACGATGCCTGGACGCCGGACAAGCTGGTATTCAAGGGCGTGAATAACGAATCCTTTACGCTTACGGACGAGGCTTTTGCCAAAGTCATTGGCCAATATGGTTACGGCAAAGGCGATGCCAATGTCAGCTGGGCAGGGGATGAAGTTGCCTATAAGGATGTACAGTATACGGGCCTTAGCGATGCCTTGGCTGTGATGAACGCCGATGCCAGCACCAATGAGATTTCCAAGAACTATACCATTGACAATACCGCTGTTTTTGATGCCGCACAGGCCAAAGGCAAGATTAACCCTGTGACCATTACGCAGGCTGCTAAGGAGAACTGGAAGCCGGTTATCCGTGAGTATAATGCGGATACAGATTTAAGTGAGGTTTATGATTATAGCAGCGGTACGCCGGGACAGCAGTTGGGCATCAACGATATCCTGACGCTGACGGTTATGGATGCAGATGGCAATCCGTTGACCATTGATTACACGGCTGCGGGAAATTATGATCATAAGAATGTGGGCGGGACCCATGTATTGAATTATCATATTGATTCCGTAAATAAAAAAGTGAATGATGGCAAGGGCGAAGGAAACTACGTACTGGATACTTCGGTGCTGGATGCATTGCAGGATAAGAATCTGGACAGTGCAGCCGAACAGGTATACAGTGTGATTACGCCGCGGCAGCTCAATGCTGAGGTGCTCAAGGCGACGGACAATCGTAAGATTTATGATGGTACAGCCGAGGCAGATACTGGTAATTTTGTATTGGATAAAGCGGACCAGGCGATACTTTCCAAGGATAATTTGCTGAACAATGTTGTGATTGCCGCTTATTACGATAATGAGAATGCCAGCATAGCACCGGATGGTGAAGCTGCCAATAGCAAAACGATTACCTATACATTGGGGCTGAATGATGACAGTGGCAATTACCAGATTGCAACGCCGACTGCGGAAGCGTTCGGTGATATCGAACAGCGCCGGGTTTATGTAGAGGCGCTGGATGTTAACAACATCGATAAGATTTATGATGGTACGACCGCTGTGCCGGATGGTTATACCCGCGATGGACGATTTGCTCTGACTGCAGCAGATGAAAGCACAGGCATTGTAGCCGGTGATGAAGACATCCTGCTGAATACCGCAGCGATTTCCGGTCAGTATGCTAGTGCACATGTACAGCGTGATGCTGACGGACGACCGACTGCACAGGCTGTTCGCTTTAGCAATTTCACGCTTCAGGATGCAAATGCAGGTAACAATAACCATGCAGGCAATTACTATGTGGCTACGGATAGTCTGCAGGGCAGTGGCACGATTACCCCAAAGGGATTGACTGTAGGAATCAAGGAAGCTCCCGTTAAAGTCTATGATGGCGAAACGGCGCTTGCTTCCACTTATGCGGCCAATGACAATCTGGTGCTTGAAGGGCTGGTCGCTGGCGATAACGCCAATTTGCTGATTGACTCGGCTGCTTATGCAGATGCCAATGCCGGCAAAAATAAGGAATACAGCTATCAAATCAGCCTGGGTAATGATGACTATGAGCTGGTGCAAGGCACAGACAAGCCGGCGCTTACCGTAACGGATAATGGACAGTCCGGCACCGTTACAGCACAGGACGGCACGATAACGCCGCGCACCCTCACGGCCAGCGTAATTCAGGACATGACCAAGGTATATGATGGCACCACGGATGGAGCCGCTATGGAAAATCCTGAGGATTATATTTTACTCAGCAATAACTACCTGGCGAAGGATAAGGATAGTCTGGGCCTGACGGCTGTAGCTGTTTTTGATGGTGCAAATGCAGGAAAATCCGAGGACACTGACGAATTAGAACAGCACAAGGTGACCTATACCCTGAATCTGGCCAATACCAATTATGAATTGGCAGACAATACGGTTACCGGTGAAGGCACAATCTATCGCAAGGGCCTGAATATCGTCGCCGAGCCTGTAAGCGTATTGGCTGGTGATAAAATGCCGGTATTTAGCGGTACAGTGGAAGGCTTGCTGCCCAGTGAAAGCGGTCTGGCGGATTTGTTCAGCTTTGCTCCGGACAGTACCACAACGACCAATGTGCCGGGCTCTTATGCAGTATATGGCTGGTACAATAACCGCTTCTCCGGCAATTTAGGTCAGAACTATTCCTTCGCACAGGATGCAAAAAATGAAACTGCGTTTACCGTAGGTTATCTGGATAACACAGGCAATCCGGATCTCAAGTTTACGCCCACCCGTAATATTTACCAGCAGATTTCCAAGGACATGGGAAGCGGCTTTGGTGATAACGGCATGGCGGCTATTGAGTATGTGAATAAGGATGGTCAGATTGTGGGCAGAGAAATGGTGGACAGCGGTGAAATTCATGGCGGCAGCAATGCTTCGATGAGCATTACTGGCAGCAATACCGACAGCACGAGTCTTGCCAATATTGGCATTTCCGGTGGCGATATTGTGAACATGGAGGAGGCCAATGCCGCAAGCCAGGCCAATATCGAAATGGATGGTGATGGTTCCATCGTGAACCTCCAAGGCAGCAGCGCAGCGTCCATTCAAATCGTAGACGAATCCGGCAATGTGCTGGAGGAGGAAAATGAGGATAAGGTCAATATCGCCATCGAATCCGAAGACAGCCAGAACAAAGATGAAATCGAACTGGAAGTAAAAGGTGTTGGCGTAAACGTAGCCTGATTGATTTAAGTAAATTGGGGCCAATAACAAGGAGACAACATGAAAGAGATCGCTAAAGTTCAAATCGCAGCAGGAGTTTTAGCCGCGTGTTTCAACTTGGGCGGGGGAGAGGCTATCGCAGCTCCCTCTCTGTCCCAGCCCGGACAGGATATACAAAAAGAACTTCCCAAAGCAGAAGCGGAAGTGGTGGATAATGCACCGGAAAAGCCGCAGCAGGCTCCACAGGTGGAATTTACCATCACCAATTTCCGTTTGGAGGCACCTGACCTTTATCTGGACAAGGGGGACTTGACCAAAATTTTGCAGGATGGCATGGGCGAAAAAAAGACCATGACGCAGCTGAATGCTACGCTTACGGCGCTCACCCGCTACTGCCGCCAGCACGGCTATCCGGCAGCCGCAGCCTATGTGCCCGCACAGGAAAGCAGTGACGGCATGATTACCATCAAGGTGATTCCCGGACGTTACGGCGAAATAAAAATTGATAACCGCAGCCGGCTGAAAGAAGGGATTGCCAAAGGCTTTGTAAATGGCTTGAAATCCGGAGATATCATTCGTACGGGCAAGCTCGAAACCACGCTGTATTCTATTTCGGATGTTAGCGGTACCAAGGCTGTAGGTGTCTTAAGTCCCGGCAAGGACTTTGGCACCAGCGACCTTACCGTGCGCATCGAGCGCGGCAAGGGCAGTAACATCGTCCTCTATGTAGAAAACTACGGCAGCAAGGATACGGGACAGTACCGTTACGGCTTGCAGGAAAATCTCTATGATGTCAGCGGCAACGGGGATAAAATTTCCGTGGGCGGGCTTATTTCCAACCGTGATATGCATAATTACTATGTGAACTATGAAACCATAGTAGGCCGTGGCGGCACAACTCTGGGCATGGGCTTCAGCCGTATGGATTATGAGACCGGTATTAACAGTTTAAAGACACAGGGCATAGCGGAGACCGTCAGTCTTTACGGACATCGCTCCCTTTATCATCTGACGGGCAGCGGGCTGACCTTTAATTACGGCTACAATTACCGCCGTTTGACGGATGAGATTGTGCAGTTCAATCGTAAAACCGAAAAATATTCCCATAGTGTCTATGTGGGCTTGGAGGGCTTTGAACGCCGTCCGGGAACAGTCCTGAATTATCAGGCCAAAGTTACTACGGGCAGATTAGAGCCGGATTCAGAAGATGGGCGTACGCAGACCAGCCTTGCGCAAACTCAGGGCCGTTATACCAAAGGTGAGCTTAGTGTTACCGCAGTCCAGCGTCTGGGAAATCGTGCCGATGTGTTGTTAAAGGCCAGTGGGCAGATTGCCAGTCATAATCTGGACGGCTCCGAACGTATGTATTTGGGCGGTGTCAGCGGCGTGCGTGCCTATCCGCAGGGTGAAGGCTCCGGCGATGAAGGCATTATGGCAACGATTGAACCAAGATTCTACACCAATGTGCTAGGGTTAGTCTTTAGCACCTATTTTGACCTTGGTCGTGTGCTGTACAATAATGATGGCACTGCCTATTCCATTATGGGTGGGCAGGATTCTCGCGGCATGACCTTAAAAGGCTACGGCGTTGCCCTCTCCTACACCAAGCCCAACGACTGGTTTGCCCGTCTCGACTACGCCCGCCGCATCGGCTCTGACCCGAATCTCAGCGAAAAGGCCAAGGCCAAAGGACGGTTATGGTTTATGCTGGGCAAAATCTGGTAAAAATTTTGCAGGAATTTTGACGTTGACCGCGAATAAACGAAATAACGAGATAAACACGCCCAAGGAGTGAGGAATATGGCTGGAAAAATCAAAAACTGCCCCATGTGCGGAAAACTCTTTAACGACACGGGGCACAAGGTCTGCATGGATTGTTACGAGAAGGTTTTGCAAAAAGAGCACGAAGTTGTGGAATATGTCCGCGAACATAAAGGCGCGAAAATTCCCGAAATCTGCGAAGCCACGGGAGCACCTTCCGGCATGATTAAGAAAATGATCCGCGAGGGCCGTTTTGAACAGATTGGCGTAAAGATGACCTATCCCTGCGAGAAGTGCGGCGCACCGATTATCATGGGCAAAATCTGCCAGCAGTGCGAGGAAAAGGCGCGTGCCGAACTGCAGAAGCAGGCAGCGCTGCAGACTGCTGCCCGCCAGATGGCCAAAGCCGATCAGAACCGTGGTCAGGGATTCCGCTCGAAAGAACGCTGAACGCGATTTATACCTGTTTATAGATGTAAATGGGTGAAAAACGGCGATATTTGGCGAAAATAAAGCATAATCTTAAATAATGATTAAAAAGCAGGAATTAAGTTTCCTGCTTTTTTTGTCGATAGTTCAATCAGAAGATACTATGTAACTTCAAGAGATGTAAGGAAGTCATAAAGGATTAACAGGTGGTGAAAAAAATGATTATCAATGGCAATGTGCAGGCCGTGGCCGGAGCATACAGCGTAAGTTCTTCCGGCAGTGTCAAGCGGGCGGCAAGCGTACAGGCAATGCAAAAGAGCGATGAAGTTCACCTGTCGAGTGAAGGGCAGAGCTTCAGCAGCATGCTGCAGAAGCTTCAGAATATGGACGATGTCCGCGGCAGCAGGGTACAGGATTTAAGCGCCAAAATGGCAAATGGCAGCTATAACGTGCCGAGTGAAAATATCGCGGCAAGCCTTTTAGGCGTACGGTTCTAAAACACAGGCGGGAGGAATTCATTCATGTGGCAGGATTTTGCAAATACACTCAACGAATTAAACAAGGCCTATAAAGCCCTCATCGAACTAGGCAAAAAGAAACGCAATGCCCTGGTCATGGTGGATATGAAGACCGTGGAAAACCTCTTGCCTCAGGAGGAAAAAATCACAGCGGATATTGCCCAACTGGAAAAAAAACGTCAGGATATTTTGCTGCAAGTGGCTGCGCATAGTGAAAAATTGAGACCGGAATCTAAGATGGAAGATATTTTAGGGATTGTACCGGCGGGAAAAATGCAGGAAGTCCTGCGAATGCTTTATGCCATGCTGCAGAATACCGTAAAGGAAGCGCAGGAGATAAGTGAAGGCAATGCTTTGCTTATCCGTGCCGCCATGAATGCTGTGACTTTTCATTTGAACCGCATTGGCGGTGCTGCCGTAGAACCTGCTTACAGCAGAGGCGGTGAAGTGGTAACACACCGCAAGAATTTTGATTGCAATGCCTAAGATTGATCTACAAAATGAAGCAGGAGTTGAGGAAATTGGACGAAGCAGTACGCCTGCTCAGGGCACAGATCCTGATCAGCAATAAGTGTTTGGAAAAACTCAAGGCAATTAAAGCAGCTATTCAGGCAGAAAACAAAGGAGCAAATATTGCAGCAGCGGTGCAGGATATAGAACCTGCACTGCTGGAATTGGGAAAACTGGAAAAGCGGAAACGGGATTTTTTAGTGAAATGGAAAGTTTCTTCTGTGCAGGCTGTATTAGCCGGACAGCCGGATTCGGATACCCGGGAGATTGCCGTGCATTTGCTGCATCGCGCACAGGAATTTGAGGAAAGTTTGGTTCGGGAAGTGGCCGCAGCCCGTTTACTGCTGGAAAAAGGGAAAAAATATGTGGACTTCAACATTAACGTGATGACCCAGACCGTGGCCAGTGATACTTACAATCAGGACGCGGCGGAAAGTGAGAGCCGGCGGGGAATCAAGATGTTTGATTCCAGCGTCTGATGCGTCGTATGCGTTGCGGCAGGATAATGAGCAGAAAGGAATAATAGGTGAAATAACATGCGTTCTACATTTTCCGGACTTAATACCATGGTGCGCGGCGTGTTCGCGAATCAGCTCTCATTGGATACCGTGGGTCACAATATCACCAATGCCTCTACGGAAGGATATTCCCGTCAGTCCGTAAATCAGGCGGCAACCAAGGCGCAGGAGGTGCCGTCCTTGTATGGCGGTGTGCTGGTCGGTACTGGTGTTGATGCCATGTCGATTATGCGTGCCCGTAATGTCTATGCCGACAAGCAGTTCTGGGCAGAAACCTCGACCCATGAATACTACAAGGCCGAGCAGGTAAACTACGATAAACTGGAAGCCATCTTTGATGATTCGGATAATACCGGCATAAAGGATGCTATGGATGCGTTTTATGCATCATGGAGTGCCTTATCAAAGGATGCTTCTGCCGACAGTTCCCGCGTTACGGTTATCGAGAAGGGCAATATTTTTGTCGATAAGATGAGCACGGTAGCCAGTCAGCTGCAGGATCAGATTAATGCTCAGTATGACGATATGCGGATTCATTTAGCGGAAGTCAATGATATCAACGATCAAATCGTTGAACTGAATAAGAATATATCGGGAGCTGAAGCGGTCGGCGCACAGGCCAATGACCTGCGCGACCAGCGCGA
>DJYL01000014.1 GCA_002448495.1 Pseudoselenomonas ruminantium
TTGACGAAAAGCAATGCCGGTCAGGATTACTGGGAAGTCACGTTACGCCCGCAGGAAAATGGCATATATGGCTATAAATTTGTGCTGGATGATACCAAGGAATACGGCGATGATGATAAGCCGGGGCATACCGGAGAATTAAAGCTGCGGGGGGCAAAACCTTTTCAGTTGACCGTGTACAGCGCGGATTTCCATACCCCTGACTGGGCCAAGGAAGCCGTGGTTTATCAGATTTTCCCGGATCGGTTCTTTAACGGCGATCCGTCAAATGATAATGCCCGCAGTACGGCCAGAGGCAATCAGCCCATCCAGCATCGTGCATGGAAGGATTTGCCGGCCAATGCCAGCAAGTCACCGCAGGCAGATGGAGACAACTGGGAATGCAATGACTTTTTTGGTGGCGATATTGCCGGAATAACCCAGAAACTCGATTACTTGCAAAATCTGGGTATTACGGCAATCTATGTCAATCCGTTGTCCGCCGCCTGCTCGAATCACCGCTATGATGCCGTAGACTATGGCAATATCGACCCCATTTTAGGGAAATTGCCCGAATTGAAGTTTTTGGCGGCTGAAATGCAAAAGCGGGACATGCACCTGATTATGGATGGTGTGTTTAATCATGTGGGTGATGACAGCATTTACTTTGACCGTTACAGCAAGTACAAAACTGTAGGCGCTTATGAATATTGGTCAAGGATTTATGACCTGATGAACGAAAAACATATCGCTTTGGATGCTGCCAAGCTTGAAGCGAAAAAGCAGTTGGAGGCAGAAGGTCAGATTTTCAGCCCGTGGCATTGGGAAAACTGGTTTGAAATCCGTAATGAAAAGACGAAGGACAGCATGGGGGCGAAGTATGCCTATCATGATTGGCAGGGCTTTGACAGCCTGACGCCATTCCGTGATGCGGATTATCCCGGCAGTGAAGCCGGTACGCGGGTATCCGATTTGGGCGATTATCTGCTGCGGGGACGCGATGGGCAGAAAGGCGTCATCATGAAATGGTTTGATGATGGTTTGTCCGGATGGCGTCTGGATGTGGCTAAGGAAGTGCCGCCGGGCTTCTGGGCGAATGTCCGCAAAGATGTGAAAAGTATCCGTACAAAATCCGGTGAAGAACCATTGCTTTTAGGCGAAATCTGGCAGGATGGCTCGCAATTCCTGACGGGTGACCAGTTTGACTCGGTAATGAACTACAAACTGTCGTTTGCCGTTGGCGATTTGTTCCTCAATCAGGGCAAGGCAGAAGCCTGTGATGAGGAGCTGACTATACTGCGTCAGAATTATCCTAAAGAAGCACTTTATGACTTGATGAATATTGTAGATTCCCATGATACCGTAAGGGCTATCTATAAGTTCGGCGGCGGCAAGGAAAATGTGGCGCAGGCTACCCGGCAGGATTTTGCTTATCGGCAGGGAAAAGCACGCCTGAAATTGGCAGCCATGTTTTTGATGGGGTATCCGGGCATGCCTACGATTTATTATGGCGATGAAGCCGGCGTTTACGGCAGTGCAGATCCCGATTGCCGCCGGACATATCCTTGGGGCAGGGAAGATAAGGAACTGGTGGAATTCTATCGGCAGGTTATTGGCGTGCGGCAGCGTCATAAGCAGCTGTTTGCTCATGGTGATGTACGGACTTTGTTGGCAAAAGGTGATGTCTATGCTTTTGCCAGAACCAATGACAAAGGCGAGGCTGCGATAATCGCCCTGAATCGTGGCAAAGAAATTGATATAGAGCTGGCAGCAGATTTTGTGGCTGATGGCACCGTGCTTTCAGATCAGCTTACAGGTCAGAAAGTTATGGTGAACGGGGGGCGCATTAAGCTTCATTTGCAGCCGGACCAGGGCTTAATGCTGGTGAAATAAATAATATTTGCATCTTATTTTGCTGGGGCTATGATTTTCATAGTCTCAGTTTTTTCTTTGCTTTGCAGGAAATTTCTGTCTTTGGGGCGTATATCTACGATGAGAAGTGTCATTTCGCATAGGAAAGGGAGTGTCTGTTATGGCGAAGTTGAAATACATATTCCTCGTGCTGATGGTGGTTGCTGTAGCAGGAGTCGGCGGTTATTATGCGGCTATACAGTATGACCAGACGCGGGCTATTGTACAGGCAGAACAGGATAAAAAGGATGCGGCCAAACAGGCGGAAATAAAAGCCAAGGAGGAACAGGAGGCCAAGGAAAGAGAAAAAGCCCGCCGCAAACAGGCATTGATAGATAAGCGTACAGGGCGGGCAGAGGAACCGGATCAGGTTATCCGGGGATTGACTGCGGACATGCTGGTGGCTAAGGAGATGGATGGTTCTACCTATTACCGCTACGAAGATCCCACAGAAGATGGGATATTTTTACAGCCTTATATTGTGCGGGATGCTGGCGGTACAGCGGTGATTCATGTGATTTTGCGTCATCGCGGCAGCAGTCCTATGAATTTTAAGGGGGTGGGCTTGCAAGTCAGTGAGGAAGATGTTTATTTTGTAAAAGCTGGCGGCAATGTGGTGACTTCCAATACAAACAGCGGAATTATGGAATGGTGTGATCAGGTAGCGGATACGGAAACCTTGAAGGGAATGCGGGAAGTAGGAGATCAGCTGGCAGGAAAAATCATAATGATCGGCGTAAAGGGCGGCTCCAATGATGATCGTATGTTATCGGCTACTGAGGCTAAGCGCATAAAGAATATGCTGGATCTTTGTGATATCCTTAATGGCAAAAAAAAGAATGGTAATAGTTGAGATGGGGTGATTGTATGGAGACAGGATTATTTTCCCATATGACAGCGCATATTGTGCTGATATTGGTGGGGGTTATCAGTTTGGTGGCTCTGGTAGGAATATCCTATACCTATTCAGTTCTCATAGGCAATCGAGAGAAAATCGCCAAAATAGAGGATTTGGAACGTGAAATGAAATCCATGGAACGTGAGATTAAGGATCTCAAGGCGCAGATGGTTAAATATCAGTTTAAGGAAGCTGTACCGGTTGATAAGGGCGTTCCCAAATCGGCAATCAATGTGGCTGCTGCCAGCGCAGGGGAAGGCGCATTGAAACAGGAGGTTTGGCAGGCGTTTGTGGACGATTATAATAATTTGGCTAATAGTATGGATGTTCCTAAAGCTGCCAATGCCTGTGAAAATTTTGTACGCAATAATAGATTGCATATGCTTATCTGTGTAGAAACATACGATGCGGAAAACGGTGGGGGGGAGCCTCTGTATGCACCGGTAGATGAAGTGGAACTTAGTAATTTCTGGGCTTGGCAGGTTCCAGGGAAAACGGATGCTTTTATGGTGGTACCTAATCCATTGGTGGAATATAATGAGGTGCTGCATACGCAAAAGGGAATGAAGGAAACTTTTGCTTCGAATTATGAGAAGGGGAGCTTTAAGCAGATTCAGGTTAAGCTGCCTGCACATTTTACCCAGAGGCTGGGGGCATGGAAGATTGTGCAGCCGGGAGTGATAAGACTCAAATAAATATACAGCGATGTGTTAAGTGGGCTGCATCGAAGTGCAAAGACGCCGTGGGGGCT
>DJYL01000111.1 GCA_002448495.1 Pseudoselenomonas ruminantium
AGAATCCACCCATTTCCACTGGCCTTCCAAGTTCTTTGCCCTGAACTGGAACTCCAGGGTTCCCGGCGGTTCCGACTTTTCCAGCCGGTCCCGTAATGTGCCGGGATCCATGATTTCTGCATAACGGACACTGTCCTCCGGGTGCACCAGATATTTGGCAGCCTCTTCATAAAAGCTGCGATACGCACCTTCGGTTACGGGAGAAAAGTACTTCTCTTCAATATTGTAGATAAACCGGTAACTGTCGTTAACCAGATTGATTTCAATCAGTTCGTCATAAGAAGAATGTTCCAGGAATTCAGGAATGGCATCAAGCAGGTTTCGATTGACAAAAAAACTGAGAATACCTTTCGTCTCCATATGAACAGCCCCCTTTCCGAAGAATAAGAATGTCGCAGGTATTGGTACTGGAATAATTGTTCATACGGATTGCTGAATACAGCAAATCCGTTGTTCAAATTAAGCTGAAGTAAATTATTTCCACAATTATTTCATCTTCTCTGACACTTTATTATACTTTATGATATAATCGTCTGACAAGTATTTTTGCCTGCCACAATGGCAATTATTGGCTACAAATCGCATACAATTCTTCCCTGTCAGGAAACATCATTTCATTCAATAAAAAAAGTATCCCGCCACCAGTCGCAGCAGGATACCCGTAAAGACTCACAAAACCCGTCCCCAGCCCGTTTGTTTTTTTGTATTCTTCTTTTTTTCTAAGGGACGCAATGAAAACAGTTATTCCCTCAGTCATCTTTCATCAGGCCCAGATGCTCGAACAGATGGAACAGCAGGCTTAAGACGATGGCTACCAGCGTGGCCAGCACCATGCCCTGCACCGTGATGGTGCCAAAGGTCAGCTTGGCGCCGGACAGGCCCACGATCAGGACAACGGCCGTCATGGTCAGGTTGCGGGACTTACTGTAATCCACCTTCTGCTCCACTAACAGCCGCAGGCCGGAGGCCGCGATCACGCCGAACAGCAGCATGCATACGCCGCCCATGACCGGGCCCGGGATCCCGTGGATCAGCTGGCTCAGTTTTCCGATAAAGGACAGAAGAATTGCAAATACCGCCGCGCCGCCGATGACCCAGACGCTGTACACCTTGGTGATTGCCATAACGCCGATATTTTCACCGTAGGTGGTATTGGGCGTTGCCCCAAATAAACCGGAGAGTACGTTGGAGCAGCCATCCGCAAACAGGGAACGGTCCAGCCCCGGTTCTTTCATCAGGTCGCGGCCCACAATGTTGCCCGTAACCATCAGGTGGCCGATATGTTCTGTCAGCACCACCAGCGCCGCCGGGGCGATAATGGCAATGGCGTCCATGCTGAAGGTGGGGGCGGAAAACTGGGGCACGGCAAACCAGGGCGCGTTAATGACCGGCGTCATATCCACCATGCCAAGGAAAAACGCGAACAAATAGCCGCAGACCACGCCGAACAGGATCGGGATGATGGCCATAAAGCCCTTAAACGCAACAGAGCCGATGACCGTGACTGTCAGTGTAAAAACAGAGACCATTACATTGTGTATATCAATTTTATCCCCTACAAGGCCTGCCATGGAAGCAGCCGTGGGCGCCAGCTCCAGACCGATGATGGCAATGATGGCCCCCATCGCCGCCGGCGGGAAGATGAAGTCGATCCATTTGGTTCCCAGCATTTTAACAATGAAGGAAAACAGGATGAACAGCAGGCCGAAAACGATGAAACCAGACTGGGCGTCCGTGTAAGGATGCCCAGCCAGGATCAGGAGCACCGGCGAAATAAAGGCGAAGCTGGAACCCAGATAAGAGGGGATCTTCCCTTTTGTTAAAAAGATGTACAGCAGCGTCCCTACGCCATTCATGAAAAGGCAGGTGTTGGGATTTAACTTGAACAAAAACGGAACCAGAACCGTTGCGCCAAACATGGCAAACAAATGCTGCAGGCTCAGCGGAATGTTCATAAGAAGCGGAACGCGTTCTTCAACCTGGATCACTCGATGCGACATAATTGTTCCTCCTTGTTTTACCCTGAAAAAAACGGCTGTCAATCGACAGCCGTAATTATTTATCTCACATTATCACCAAAACTTACCGGCCCAGCCAGGAAGTTTTCCTCGGGGCCTGTTTATCTACATCCACATGGGAAGGCGCATACATAAGAATGGATTCGCTGACTTTCGAGATGCTGGCATTCACAATGTAGCTTACGCCGCACATGTAATCAAAAATACGAATGCGCGTTGCTTTATCCACTGCAGTGAAATCAAGCATAACAGCGCAGCCGTCGATCAGTTTATCCGCATACGCAACTGCATCTTCATAAGAACGGGGAGTCCGGACCAGGATGTCCAACTGTCCGGGACGGACAACATACGGACCGGTGTAGGTATCAACAGGTTCCTCATTACTAAAGAATTTCATTGCGGAACTTTTTAAACTCATATTGAAATGCCTCCATCCCATGCAATTTTACTATCACATGCCGAAATGTCTTCGGTACTAAATTCAAGTGACCTGAAGGAAAACAGCTCCTTCTGCACCTTTGAGAAATTCCTTTATATATTTTATCAGATTCACAGAAAAGACACAACTCTTTTTTTGCTTTTTTTCTTATTTTTCAACAGCCGCGTTTTTGGCGCGCCCGCGCATACGTCCCCGTTCCACACGGTCAAGCACGCGTTTGCGCATACGGATATTCTTCGGTGTTACTTCTACCAGTTCGTCGTCGTTGATATGTTCCAGCGCCTGCTCCAGCGAGAAGAATACCGGCGGAATCAGGCGGATGGCGTCGTCGCTGCCGGAAGCGCGCATGTTGGATACGTGTTTCTTCTTGCAGGGATTTACGTCCATATCATCTTCACGGGCATTTTCCCCGATGATCTCGCCCTGGTATACGTCCTGACCCGGCACAATGTACATGGTGCCCCGTTCCTGGCAGTTGCCGATACCATAAGCGCAGGTCTCGCCGTTTTCAAAGGCTACCAGGCTGCCGCGGGTACGTCCGGGGATGGGGCCTTTATAATAATCATAACCTGCATACACATGGTTCATGACGCCGTTGCCTTTGGTAGAGGTGAGGAACTGGTTGCGGAAGCCGATGAGCCCCCGTGCCGGGATCTTGAACTCCAGGCGCATGTAGCCGGCCATCTCGTGCATATTCACCAGCTCGGCCTTACGGGTTCCCAGTTCTTCCATCACCACGCCCATAAAGTCCTGGGGCACGTCAATGGTCAGAGCTTCCATGGGTTCCATGGTGTGGCCGTCTTTATCCTTGCGCAGAATGACCTTGGGTTTGCCAACCTGCAGCTCAAAGCCTTCCCGGCGCATGGTTTCAATTAAAACGGACAGATGCAGCTCGCCCCGGCCTTTTACTACAAAGGTATCGGTGTTTTCCGTTTCTTCCACCCGCAGCGCCACATTGGTCTGGATTTCTTTCATCAGGCGGTCGCGCAGGTGACGGCTGGTAACAAACTCCCCTTCCTTACCGGCAAAGGGACTGTCATTGACCAGGAATTCCATGGACAGGGTGGGCTCGTCAATTTTAATGCCTGCCAGGGCTTCCGGCTGTTCCGGATCCGCAATGGTATCGCCAATCTCTACCTTGCTCAGGCCAATCAGCGCCACAATATCGCCGGCCTGCACTTCGGGAACCTCTGTGCGTTTCAGTCCCTGATAGGTGTACAGGCGGCCAATTTTTTCAATATTAATTTTATCTTCGTGCATGAGCGCGATCTGCTGTCCGTTCTTAATGGATCCGCGAACCACGCGGCCGACTACGATACGGCCTACATAGGAATCGTAGTCCAGGGTGTTGGCCAGCATCTGCAGCGGCTTGTCTGTTTCCACGTCCGGGGCGGGAATGGTATCCAGAATAACCTGGAACAGCGGTTCCAGATTGTCGCTCTCGTCATCCATGGACAGTTTGGCAAAGCCGGAGCGGGCCGACGCATACAC
>DJYL01000062.1 GCA_002448495.1 Pseudoselenomonas ruminantium
TATCTGTCTGGCCAAGGCTTTGCTTAGGGAGCCGGATTTTCTCTTTTTGGACGAGCCGACCAACCATCTCGATATTGGCATGATTGAATGGCTTGAGGGCTTTTTGCGTACTTATCGCGGCGGGGTGCTGATTATCTCCCATGACCGTTATTTCCTCGATAAGGCTGCTACCCGCATGGTGGAACTGGAAAATCATACCGTCACCAGCTATGAGGGCAATTATACCTACTTTATGCGGGTCAAGACGGCCCGCCGGGAGGCGCTTAAATCCGCCTATGAAAAGCAGCAGGAGCATATCAAAAAGACGGAGGAATACATCCGCAAGTACAAGGCGGGCATCAAGTCCAAGCAGGCCAGAGGGCGGCAGAGTCAGCTTAACCGTTTGGAGCGCATTGTTCTGCCGCCGGAGGCCGCATCCTTTAACTACTTTGCCTTCCATAAGCCGCCTGAATGTGCGCAAAGAGTGGCAGAACTGGAGGAAGTTACCTTCGGCTATGGCAGTGAGCCGGTGTTTAAGGATTTGTCCCTGCTGATTCGCAATGGTGACGGCGTGGCGCTTGTCGGCCCCAATGGTGCAGGCAAGACCACTTTGCTCAAAGTGCTCGTCGGTGAGCTCGAAGCTGCCAAAGGCCGGATAAAAATTGGCAGCCGCGTAAAAATCGGCTATTTTTCCCAGCAGCATGAAACCCTGCATATGGATATGACGGTGCTCGATGAAATCATCTACACCTATGGCGTGGATGAGGAACAGGCCCGCCGCTATCTGGGGGCATTTCTGTTCCACGGGGACGAGGTTCTGCGCAAGATTGGTGACCTGTCCGGCGGGGAGCAGTCCCGTGTGGCGTTTTTGAAACTTATGCTTACGGGGGCGAATTTCCTGATTTTGGACGAACCGACCAACCATCTGGATATTCCCGCCAGAGAAGCGGTAGAAGAAGCCCTGATGGCTTATCCCGGCACCTTCCTAGCCGTATCCCATGACCGCTACTTCCTCGATAAAGTGGCCAACTGCACGCTGGAACTCGATAACGGACAGCTTACGGAGTACAGCGGCAATTACAGCTATTATCTGATGAAGAAAGAAGCCGAACGGGAGGCCGCAGAAGAAGCGCGTTTGGAAGCAGAAGCTGCTAAACATGCTGTGAAAAAAGCTGCCAAGCCTGCGGCAGAAGTCCGGCAGGCCGCAGCCGAAAAAGCCGCTGCCAAGGAGCGGGCCGAAGCAGGCAAGCTGGCCAGCATGAGCGATGCCAAGCGTACGGAGATGATTCAGCGCGCCGAAGCGGAAATCGCCATGGCGGAGGCGGAATTAAAGGGGCTGGAATTTCAGATGAACCAGCCGGCAGTGCAGGCTGACCCCGCCGAGAGTCAGCGGATTGCCGAAGCATACGCCGCCAAGGAAGCGGAAATCGAAGAACGCTATGCCAAGTGGGAACGGCTCACAGACTGTGAATAAGTTACGGCAGGAGGGAGTAAAGTTATGGCTGATAACAACGAGCAGATGGCGCTGGGCTTTGCCCCGGGAGCCGTACAGGAAGAAATAGAAGGTTTGGTCGATAGCATTATCTTTGCCAGCGAAGATGGCAAATTTGCGGTCTTTCGCCTGCAACCTGCCGGTCAGAACAGCCGCGTGACGGTGACGGTGAGCTGTGAACCGCCTTTGGTCGGACAGCAGGTGCACCTTAGCGGCGCATGGGTCACGCATCCCCGCTTTGGCCAGCAGTTCAAAGCGGCAAGCCTTCGTCTGGAAGCACCGACCAGCGTGGAGGGCATAGAGCGCTTTCTTGCCTCCGGTGTCATAGATGGTATTGGCCCGGCTATGGCCAAACGCTTGGTGGCTAAGTTCGGTGCGGACACTTTGGATGTGATTGAGCAGAAGCCTAAGCTGTTGGAAACCGTAGAGGGCATTGGCAAAAAGACGGCACAGAAGATTGTCGCGTCTTATACTGCTCAGTCGGAACTTAGGGAAATCATGCTCTGGCTCGAAAGCCATAATGTGTCCGGCTCGTTTGCGGCGCGGATTTTCAAGAAGTACAGTTCCTTTGCTCTGGATGTACTCGAAAACCATCCGTATAAACTCGCGCAGGAGGTGGAGGGCATTGGCTTTGCCACCGCCGATGCCATTGCCGCAAGTCTTGGCATGGCCGGTGATGATGAAAACCGCGTGGCGGCAGGCATTGACTATGCCCTGCAGCAGATTTCCACCAACGGACATTGCTGCATTCCCGAACAGCCTTTGATTGAGCGCACGGCAAAACTCTTGCGGGTAGATGCGCTGCGTGTGGGCGAGGTGCTTAAAAAACAGCTTAAACTTCAACGGCTGGCGGTGGAGTCTGTAGGCGGGACAACGCTTATCTATTCGCCTTATCTCTATCGGGCGGAGAAGAAGGTTGCCCGCAAGCTCCTGTACCTCCAGCGCTATGCGGATGTGCTCAATGTGGAAAATCCTGAGGGCATGGTGGCGCATTGGGAAGAAATGACCGGTCTTGATTTGGCCAAGGCGCAAAAAGAAGCGATGATAGCGGCCCTGACACATGGCATACTCGTCCTTACCGGTGGCCCCGGCACAGGCAAGACCACCGTGGTGCGGGGCATGATTGATATGCTGGAAATGGCCGGCCTCGAAATCCTTCTGGGAGCACCCACGGGCAGAGCGGCCAAGCGCTTGGCCGAAGCCACAGGCCGCAAGACCATGACAGTGCATCGCATGCTCGAAGCGCAGGGCGGGCGGCAGGAGGATGGTTCCTCCATGTTTGCCAAGGACGCTGACGAGCAGTTAGAAGCCGATGCCATCATTCTTGATGAAGTGTCCATGATGGATATTGTGCTCATGCAGCATTTTTTGGATGCCGTGCCTGATGGCTGTCATGTGATTCTCGTGGGTGACGTAGACCAGCTGCCCGCCGTAGGCCCCGGCTCCGTGCTCAAGGATATTCTGCGCTCGGAGGTCATTCCCTCTGTGCGGCTGACCGAAGTCTACCGTCAGAATGAGGAGAGCACCATTGTCTTAAATGCCCATGCCATCAATGCGGGCAGACTCCCGCTGTGTAAGCCTGCCGGAGATTTTCAGTTCTGGGAGATAGCCGACCCCGCAGAGGTGGCAAGGAACATCGTGCACCTGTGCAAGGAAATTCTGCCCAAGCAGGGCTGGAACCCCTTGACTGATGTGCAGGTACTTTCTCCCATGCATCGGCAGGAATGCGGCGTGGAGAATCTCAACAAGCTTCTGCAGGAGGCGCTTAATCCGCCTGCCGCTTACAAGGCCGAGTACAAGAACAGTATCCGTACCTTCCGCTTGCAGGACAAGGTCATGCAGACCAAGAACAACTACAGCAAAATGGTTTTTAACGGGGATATCGGCTTTATCACCGCCGTGGAGTCCGACCATCTTACCGTAAGTTTCAGCGAAGATTTGCAAGTGGACTATGAGAAAAACGAGCTGAATGAACTCCAGCTGGCCTATGCCATGAGCGTGCACAAGAGTCAGGGCAGTGAATACCCCGTAATCATTCTGCCGCTTACGCCGGGACACTATATCATGCTGCAAAGAAATCTGCTCTATACCGCCGTGACCCGCGCCAGCAAACAGGTTATTCTCTTAGGCACGAAAGCTGCCCTTAACACCGCCGTAGAAAACGACAGAACCCGCAAGCGTTATACTCTGCTTGCTGAACGGCTGGCGGGGGCGCTGAATGAATAAGGAACCTCGTCCGGCGTCAGATAATCCACAGCCAAAGCATTTCCAAAAATAAAAAAACAATATTTCTATTTCTTCAGCAAAGGTGGCTATACCCAGCCGGTGATAGAACGGGCAAGGCGAGAAGGCTGTGTGCTGATAGGGATTGACGATTTGTATGAATTTTAACATCGGGCACACAAAACTTTTGTGTTCTCGGTCATTTTCATGTATAATGTAAGTTAGTGTGAGTAAGAACAGCAAGTACAGAGATGCTTGATATGGAGGGTATTAATTTTGGAAACAGCGAAATATAAACGTGTTGTCTTGAAGCTTTCTGGTGAGTCTTTGGCTGGTGATCAGGGATTTGGTATCAATCCGCCTATCGTGGAGGATATTGCCAAGCAGATCAAGGCCATTCGTGAGCGTGGCGTAGATGTGGCTGTTGTTGTTGGCGGCGGCAATATCTGGCGTGGCCTTGCTGGTTCTGCCAAGGGTATGGACCGTGCACAGGCTGACTATATGGGCATGATGGCAACGGTGATGAATGCTCTGGCCCTGCAGGATGCTTTGGAAAAGATGGACGTGGATACGCGTGTGCAGACGGCCATTGAAATGCGTCAGGTCGCTGAACTCTATATCCGCCGCAAGGCTATCCGCCATATGGAAAAGGGCCGGGTAGTTATCTTCGGTGCCGGTACGGGCAATCCGTATTTCTCCACGGATACAACGGCTGCTCTGCGCGCTGCTGAAATCGAAGCCGATGTTATCCTGATGGCGAAGAAGGGCACGGATGGCATCTATGATTCCGACCCCAACAAGAACCCCAACGCCAAGAAGTTTGATGAACTGACTTACTTAGAAATCATCAGCAAGGGCTTGCAGGTTATGGATACTACGGCTACGAGCCTGTGCATGGACAACAAGATTCCGCTCGTTGTCTTTAACATTGATGACCATGAAAATATCGTGCGTGCGGCCCTCGGCGAGGAAATCGGCACCACTGTAGGAGGAAAATAATATGGTAAAAGATATTTTAAGCTCCCATGAAGAGCGTATGCAGAAATCCATTGATGCGTTGAAGCGTGAATTTGCATCCCTGCGTGCTGGCCGCGCTACGCCGTCCCTCTTGGACAAGGTTATGGTAGATTACTATGGCACGCCGACGCCGGTTAACCAGATTGCCAAAGTGGCTGTTCCGGAACCGCGCATGATTATGATTCAGCCTTATGAGAAATCCATGCTTCATGAGGTGGAAGTAGCCATCATGAAGTCGGATTTGGGCCTGTCCCCGAACTCGGATGGTACGGCTATCCGCCTGGCTATTCCGGCTTTGACGCAGGAACGCCGTCAGGAACTCGTGAAGACGGTCAACAAGAAGGCAGAAGAAGCTAAGGTAGCTATCCGCAATGTGCGCCGTGATGGCAACGATGCCATCAAGAAGCTGGAAAAGGGCAAGGAAATCACGGAGGACGAATCCAAGAAAGCTCAGGAATCCATGCAGAAGCTGGCGGATAAGTATGTAAAAGTGGTGGATACTACCCGCGCCGGCAAGGAAAAGGAAGTCATGGAAGTCTGATGATTCCTGATGTTGCGGCACTCCCGTGGAAAGAAGCAGAAGTCCGGCTGCGGGAAGCAAATGTATCTTATACAACGGAACGGACTCGTCCCACGCGGGATTTTTTCCCCGTGGATGAGGATAGATGGTATGTTATTCGCCAGCGTGAGGGAGCAGACGGCAAGCTGCTCATCACATTGGCGGCTAAACAAATTCCTAAGGAGGTGTAACACATGGCTTACAAAATTGGTGAGGATTGCATTTCTTGCGGTTCCTGCGCTGCTACCTGCCCAGTTGAGGCAATCAGCGAAGGTGCTGAACACTATGAAATCGACCCGGATAAGTGCGTAGAGTGCGGCGCTTGCGCTGCCGGCTGCCCGGTATCTGCTATCGAGGCTCCCTGACGCGACTTTGCAAGCCCCTCTGGTGCTTTTGGCAGAGGGGCTTGTTTTGCATTATGAAATAAATTTTCCTAGTGAGGGATTTTATATGATAAAGAAAATATTGAGCAAAGCGGTTACTTCTTTGGCTGGCCGTGATGATTTTGAAATTCCGGAACATGATTCACCGCTGTTTGCCGAAATTGACTGGGATAAACTTCCCCGCCATGTGGCAGTAATTATGGACGGAAATGGCCGTTGGGGCAAGGAGCATAGTGTACTGCGTACGGCTGGCCATAGTGCCGGCGTGGGAACGCTCAAGAACATCCTGAAGACGGCCATCGGGCTGAAGCTGGATGCGCTGACGGTCTATGCTTTTTCCACGGAAAACTGGAAGCGTCCGGAAACCGAGGTTAATTTCCTGATGAATCTCTTTTACGAGAGCCTCAAAAAGGAGCTGCAGGAACTGCATGAAGATAATGTGCAGATTCACTTTATTGGCCGTATTGATGGCCTGCCGGAATCTCTGCAGAAGCAGATGCATGAGGCAGAAGACCTCATGAAGAACAACACGGGTGTCAAGTTCAATGTTGCTGTCAACTATGGCGGGCAGGATGAACTGGTGCGGGCAGTCAAAAAAATCGCTGCTGATGTGCAGGCCGGGAAAATTTCGCCTGAAGCAATTGACGAAACTCTGGTGGAAAACAGTTTGGATACCTGCGGCAACCTGCCCGTGGATTTGGTTATCCGCACCAGTGGGGATATGCGTCTGTCGAACTTCCTGCTGTGGCAGGCGGCTTATGCAGAGTTCTATTTTACAGATGTGAACTGGCCGGATTTCTCTCCGGAGTGTTTCGTGGATGCGATGAAGGCTTTTGCCAATCGTGACCGCCGCTTTGGCGGGCTCAATGACAATAAGAAATAATGGGAGCGTTGCTGTTTGTTAGTTAGAATTATCACCGGAATTATCGGCATTACTGCGGCGGCCTTTGTCATTCAGACGGGGGGCGTGGTCTTTGCCGGTTTTACGCTTTTACTGATGCTGTTGGCCTGGTTTGAGTATGTACGGGCTTTTTCGGAGCGTGGGATGGGAATTGCCTTAGTTACAGGCTTTATCGCTTTGGCGGCTATGTGGTATGCTGCCTGGCAAAAGCCGGAACTTCTGGCACTGGCCTGCCCGCTCATCGTACTGGTTATGCTGTTGGAAAGCGTACTGATGCGCGGTTCGACCTCCATTATGGATGCATTGGCTTCAGGAGCCGGACTTATTTACATTGGTTTCCCGTTCACTTGCCTGCTCCAGCTGCGGGGCATGCTGCCGGAGACGGTTTTCAGTACGGAAATCAGCAGTTTCACCTTTGGCTGTGCCTTTGTCTGGATTATGTTTATCGGCACTTGGGCAAGCGATACTTTTGCTTATTTTACGGGTACGGCCATCGGACGGCATAAGCTTTGCCCGTCTATTAGTCCCAATAAGACGATTGAAGGTTTTATGGGTTCGGTTATTGGCACTACGGCAGTAGTTGCCGGTCTGGGCTGGTATTTGAACCTGCCCCTGCAGGAAATGGCAATTTTGGGTTTGCTGATTGCCATTTTTGCCACGCTGGGGGATTTGGTGGAATCCGTGGCCAAACGTTATGTGGGCATCAAGGATTCCGGGAACATCATTCCCGGTCATGGCGGGGTATGGGACCGCTTTGACAGCGTTCTCTTTACGGCACCGCTGGTCTTTTATTTTGTACAGTTTGTGAATCTTCTGGGGAAGTGATAACAGATGAAAAATATTGCAGTATTGGGCTCTACGGGCTCTATCGGCACGCAGACCCTTGAAGTCGTGCGCCGCAATCCGGAGCTTTTCCATATATCGGTGCTCGCGGCCAATTCCCGCGATGAACTCTTTGAGGCGCAGGTTCGTGAGTTTGAACCGGAACTGGCGGTATTGGCAGATGATGCTGCCTATAACCGCTTAAAGAGCCGTTACAGCGGCAAGACGAAACTTGCCGGCGGCCGTCAGGCATTTATTGATGCCGCGGCTTTTGATGGCGTGGATACGGTGGTTACATCCATGATGGGCTTTGCCGGTCTGGAACCCACCATGAAGGCTTTGGATGCCAAGAAAAATATCGCTCTTGCCAATAAGGAAACTTTGGTCGTAGCCGGGGAAATCGTGACCCGCCGTGCGAAGGAGCAGGGTGTTAAGATTCTGCCGGTGGACAGCGAACATTGTGCGTTCTTCCAGTGCCTGCAGGGCGAGAAAATGGAGTCCATTGAAAAGCTGCTGCTGACCTGTTCCGGCGGCCCCTTCCGTGGCAAGAAGCGCGAAGATTTGCTGGAGGCCACGAAAGCGCAGGTGCTTGCCCATCCGACATGGAATATGGGACAGAAGATTACCGTAGATTCGGCCAGTCTGGTCAACAAGGGGCTGGAAGTAATCGAAGCCAAGTGGCTTTATGGTGTGAGCTATGACCAGATTCAGGTGGTGGTTCATCCGCAGAGTATCGTGCATTCCATGGTGCAGTTCCGCGATGGAGCGGTAATTGCCCAGCTGGGGTCTACGGATATGAAGCTGCCGATTCAGTACGCCTTGACCTATCCTGACCGTGTGCAGTCCAGCTTTGACCGTCTGGATTTCTGGCAGATGAAGGATTTGACTTTTAGTAAGCCCGATACGGAGACCTTCAAGGGCTTAAAGTTTGCTTATGAGGCAGGCGCTATGGGCGGCAGCATGCCTTGTATCTTTAATGCTGCCAATGAAATTGCTGTAGGGGCATTCCTGCGTGATGAAATCAAATTCCTCTCGATTTATGACATCATCGAGGAAACGATGCTCAAGCGGGAGTGCATTGTCGAGCCTACGTTGGAGGAACTTTTTGAGGAAGACCGTTGGGCAAGGGAGTTTGCCACGGAAGTTTTGCGAAAGTTGTAAAAGGACGGTGACATTATGGTATTAACCATTGCAGCGGCTGTTTTTGTTTTTGGCCTGCTGGTACTGGTGCATGAATTGGGCCATTTTATCACGGCGAAAATGACGGGGATGCGGGTCGATGAATTTGCCATCGGCTTTGGCCCGAAGCTCTTTAGCTTTACCCGCGGCGAAACGGTGTATTCCCTGCGGGCTATACCGTTGGGCGGCTTTAATGATATTGCGGGCATGGACCCGGCAAACAATGAGGCCGGGGCGCGCGGTTACTGTGAAAAGCCGGTACTTTCCCGCATGATTGTCATTCTGGCCGGTTCGGTGATGAACTTTGTTCTGCCGGTATTGCTGTTCTTCGGGATTTTCTTCTTTTCCGGTGTCAGCACGCCGAATCCTGAGCCGGTGCTGGGAACGGTTATTGCCGGTAAGGCGGCAGAGCAGGCAGGACTTCGTGACGGCGACAGGATTATCAGTCTTGACGGCAAGGAAATTGGTTCATGGACGGAATTTGTGGATACCATCAAGGACAATCAGGGCACACCGGTGGCGGTGGTGGCCAGCCGTGGGGACGAAACAATCCGTACGACGATGACGCCGGTTTATGATGAAAAGGCGCAGAGAGCCATGGTGGGGGTTATGAGCTCCGTGGACACCCGGCAGACAGGCGTGTTTGAATCCATGGGACTGGCTCTGCAAAAGACGGGGATGATTATCGTCATGATGCTCGATGCCCTGGCACAGATTATTTTGAAACTGTCCGGCTCGGAACTTGCCGGCCCGATTGGTGTTGCCCAGATGGCCGGAGAAGTCGCGCAGATGGGTTTTGTGCCGCTCTTGAACTTTGCGGCTTTCCTGAGTCTGAACTTAGGGATTGTAAACCTGTTCCCGATTCCGGCATTGGATGGCGGTCATTTTGTGACGCTCTGTGTAGAGGCCGTACGGGGCAAACCCATGAGTCCGAAAGCATTGGAATATACGCAGAAGGTGGGCATAGTGCTGCTCATCCTGCTGATGGTTTTAGCAACCAAAAACGACATTGTACGCGTCTTTACGGGAGGCTAATAGATGTTTGAACGAAAAAATACCCGCCAGATTCATATCGGCAATGTGGCTATTGGCGGTGGGGCACCGATTTCCGTGCAGTCCATGTGCAATACCAAAACCACGGATACGGCGGCTACGGTGGCGCAGATAAAGGCTCTGCAAAATGCGGGCTGCGATATTGTGCGGGTAGCGGTGCCGGATATGGAAGCTGCCAAGAATCTGGGGAATATCATCAAGGAAATCAATATTCCGCTGGTGGCCGATATTCATTTTGATTATAAGCTGGCGCTTGAGGCCATTAAGCAGGGCATTTCCGCCCTGCGCCTGAACCCCGGCAATATCGGCGGGGAGGAAAAGGTGCGTGCCGTGGTCAAGGCGGCCAAGGAAGCCCATATTCCTATCCGCATTGGAGTTAATGCCGGTTCGCTGGACAAGAAGATTCTCGCGAAATACGGTGAAGTTACGCCGGAGGCTCTGGTGGAATCGGCTATGCAGCATGTGAAGATTCTGGAGGATTTGGATTTTTATGATATGAAAATCTCCCTCAAGGCTCATGATGTGCCCTTGACGTTGGCCGCCTACCGTCTGATGAGCAAGACGGTGGATTATCCCCTGCATTTGGGGATTACGGAAGCCGGCACGGTAAACACGGGCATCATCAAGTCTGCTGTCGGTATTGGCGCCCTGCTTTCCGAGGGCATTGGCGATACCTTCCGCATTTCGCTGACCGGTGACCCGGTGGTCGAAGTCAAGGTTGCCAATGAAATCCTGAAATCTTTGGGACTCAAAGAATACGGGCCAACGCTTGTGGCCTGCCCGACCTGTGGACGTACGAGCATTGATTTGCCCGCCATCGCCGCGCGGGTAGAAAAGAAGCTCGAAGGGATAAAAGACCCCATCGATGTAGCCGTTATGGGCTGTGTCGTAAATGGCCCGGGCGAAGCCCGTGGTGCGGATGTCGGCATTGCCGGCGGCAACGGTGAGGGGCTTATCTTCCGTAAGGGGGAGATTATCCGCAAAGTGCCGGAGGAAAATTTAGTAGAAGAACTCTTTAAGGAAATAGATGCCATATTGGAGGAACGTAAGAACAATGCGAGCAAGTAATTTATATGCACCTACGCTGCGCAATACGCCGGCAGAAGCCGAGATTGCCAGCCATCAGCTCATGTACCGTGCGGGGATGATCCGCAAGGTGGCCGGTGGTATGTACACCTATCTGCCCTTGGGCTGGCGCGTTATCCGCAAGATTGAAGAAATCATTCGCGAGGAAATGGACGCTGCGGGCGGTCAGGAAATCGGTATGCCCATTCTGCAGCCGTCCGAACTCTGGGAGGAAAGCGGACGCTGGGCAGCTTATGGTGATGAAATGATGCGCATTAAAGACCGTCATGGCCGTAATTTCTGCCTTGGTCCGACGCACGAGGAAATGATTACGGATTTGGTGCGCGATGAAGTCAGCTCCTACAAGCAGCTGCCGCTGATGCTCTATCAGATTCAGGACAAATTCCGCGACGAACGCCGTCCGCGCTTTGGCCTTATGCGCAGCCGCGAATTCATCATGAAGGATTTGTATTCCTTCGATAAAGATGTAGAGGGCATGAACGTGTCCTATCAGAAGATGTACGATGCCTATACGAACATCTACACGCGCATGGGTCTCGAATTCCGTCCGGTAGAGGCCGATAACGGTGCTATCGGTGGCGGCCACTCCCACGAGTTCACGGTGCTGGCTGAAGCCGGGGAATCCAATATCGCCTACTGCACGAAATGCGACTATGCCGCCAGCGATGAAAAAGCTGCTCTTTCGCCGATTGAAGCTGCTGATGAACCAGAACTGCCTTTGGAAAAAGTGGCAACGCCGGGCACCAATACGATTGAAAGCCTCGTAGAATTCCTGAATGTGCCCATCGAAAAGACCATCAAGGCCGTAGCTTACCAGTCCGACAACGGCAAGCTGGTGCTGGCTTTTGTCCGTGGCGACCATGACGTAAACGAAGTCAAGGTTATCAATCAGGTTGAAGGCGCATTGGAACTCACTATGGCCGAAGATGAAGCCATCAAGAATGCCGGTGGTTTCCCCGGCTTTATGAGTGCGATTGGCATTCAGCCCGGCGAGGATGTGATTGTGCTCGTTGACCCGACGGTGATGAATATGCACAATGCTGTAGCCGGTGCCAACGAAGTGGACGCCCACTACAAGAACGTCAACCCCAAGCGTGATTTCAACGCTGAAGGTATTATTGTCACTGACCTGCGCATGGTCAAGGAAGGCGACGCTTGCCCGCACTGTGGCGCACCCATGAAGATGACCCGCGGCATTGAAGCCGGCCAGGTCTTCACCCTGGGCACGAAATACAGTCAGGCTATGGGCGCGATGTTCCTCGATGAGCAGGGCAAACAGCAGCCGCTTTACATGGGCTGCTACGGTATCGGCGTAGGCCGTACGATGGCTGCCGCTATCGAGCAGAACAACGATGAAAACGGCATCATCTGGCCGCGCGCTATCGCACCGTTCGAAGTCGTTGTCGTAGCCGTCAACGCCAAGAAGGACGACCAGCTGGCCTATTCGGAAGAAATCTACAAGGAATGCAAGGCCGCAGGTTTCGATACCCTGCTCGATGACCGCAAGGAACGCGCCGGTGTCAAGTTCAAGGACTGCGACCTCATCGGTTACCCCTTGCGCGTAGTGGTCGGCCCCAAGGCCGTAGAAGAAAACCAGATTGAAATCAAGGTGCGCAAGACGGGCGAAATGTTCACCGTCAGCCGCGAAGCATATCTGGATAAGGTAAAAGAATTACTGGCAACACTGTAAAAATAGGGGATTGCTGCCCTGACCTGTCAAATGATGCTGGATAGGTCAGGGCTTTTTGTTGCCAGGATTTATGTAAACAAGTATACATGTACACATAACGGTAAGTGCTGGACTGTTGTTACAATATTCCGTATAATAAAGACAGATGGAAGCGCATTTATTAAGTTTTTTGTAAAGGGAGTGATAGTATGAATCTTTCCATCAAAATCTTTATCGCTCTGGTTCTCTCCATAGTGGTTGGCCTGATTGCAGGCGAATCATCTCTGCCGTTTATCAACTGGTGGATTGCTCCGATTGGTACCATGTTCATCAATCTGATTAAGATGATGATTGTGCCGGTGGTGTTCTTCTCGCTGGTGGTTGGTATGACCAGTTTGGGGGATACCAAGAAATTGGGCCGCATTGGTGCCAAGACCGTAGTGTTGTATCTGGTAACAACGGCAGTGGCTATTTTGATTGGTTTTGGTATAGCTGGTATTGTCAGCCCGGGGACAGGACTTTCACTCACCAGTGATGCTGCAGTGAAAGTGAAGGAAGCACCAAGTCTTATGCAGGTGCTGGTGGCTATGATTCCGGCAAATCCCATTGACGCGATGGCCAAAGCCCAGATTCTGCCGGTTATCGTCTTCTCCTTGTTTGTAGGCATTGGCATTGTCCATGTGGGTGGCGAACGGGCACAGCTTCTCATGAAGTTCTTTGATGCTGCCGCCGAAGTTTCCTACAAGATTATCGGCATCGTGATGCAGTTTGCGCCGATTGGTGTATTTGCTTTGCTGTTGCCGGTAGTAGCGAAAAATGGCCCGGCAGTTCTCCTGCCGCTGATGTCCGTTATCGGTTGTGTAGCCATTGGCTGTGTGATTCATGCTGTAGTGGTTTATTCCTCGCTGGCCCGTATTTGGGGCGGTCACACGCCGCTGGAATTCTTCCGGGGCATGAGTGAAGCCATGATGATTGCCTTCACGACCTGTTCCAGTGCGGCAGCTCTGCCGGTTAACATGAAGAACTGTCAGGAAAAACTGGGGGTATCCCGTGAAGTATCCTCCTTCGTACTGCCTTTGGGCGCTACGATTAATATGGATGGTACGGCTCTTTACATGGGCGTATGTTCGCTCTTTATCGCGAATGTGTTCGGCATTGATTTGACCATGGGCCAGATGCTCATGATTATCCTGACGGGTACATTGGCTTCCATCGGTACCGCAGGTGTTCCGGGCGCTGGTCTTATCATGCTGGCCATGGTGCTGCAGACAGCAGGACTGCCGCTTGAAGGGCTGGCACTGGTAGCAGGCATTGACCGTGTTCTCGATATGTTCCGTACCTGCCTGAACATTACTGGTGATGGTGCTGTTACCATCGTGATGGATCAGGAAGAAAAGAAATATGATAGTGGTGTGGCTGGGGCTGAGGCATAAAACGGCTTTCGGTTTACATCGATGAACTAAGACGCCCGGTGGCTGATAATACTTTTCCTTCGCCATAGACAAGCTTGTCAAAAGCTGCGGAAAAGCATTATCAGCCACCGGGCTAAGTGTGTGCATTACATAGAGGCGTTAAGGCGCCGAGTGGGCTGATAATATTTTCCTTCGCCATAGACAGGCTTGTCAAAAGCTGCGGAAAAATACTGTCAGCCCCACGGGCTTAGTCTTTATTATATAGTAAACGTCTTTAGAAAGATTTATTGCGGGTCTTGGGCCAAAATAGGTGCAA
>DJYL01000119.1 GCA_002448495.1 Pseudoselenomonas ruminantium
AGATTGCTAAGCTCAGTCCGGAAGGTGTACGAATTCAAGAACAGCGGAGGTGAATTCGATGTTTACTTTTGATTTGCAGTTGTTCGCACATAAAAAGGGTGTTAGCTCCACGCGTAACGGTCGTGACAGCCATTCCAAGCGTCTCGGCGTTAAGGAGCAGGCTGGTACGGTTGTAACTGCTGGCAGCATTCTGGTTCGTCAGCGCGGCACGCATTTCCATCCGGGCCACAATGTTGGTATCGGTAAGGATGATACCCTGTTCGCAAAGGTTGCCGGCAAGGTTGCTTTCGAGCGCAAAGGCCGCTACCAGCGTCAGGTCAGCGTTTATACGGCTGAAGAAGCTATGTAAGACATATAACGGATACCTGCGCTTTTGGGCGCAGGTATTTGTTTATAAGGAACGGCGTTAGGTTGCGTTGTAGCGAGTAAAGGCAAGAGCCGGTATTGAAAACGCAATGCCGGCTCTTGTTTTTATTGACTACAAAGTGGCTGTTGTTAATGCCGTCGGTGGTACTTTTCTTTGGCGCAAAGAAAAGTACCCAAAAGAAAACGTGGACTGAAATCACATCACGTGATTTACGTCCACCTGCGCCCTTCCTTGGGCGCTGAGCAACGATATACAGTGGTCTTATGGTTTAGATGTGGAGGAAATATGCAGTTTATAGATAGAACTCGTGTTATCGTGAAAGCTGGTGACGGCGGTCATGGTAAATCGGCGTTTAGAAGAGAGAAGTTTGTGCCGAAGGGCGGGCCGTCTGGTGGTGATGGCGGTCGGGGCGGCGATGTGATTTTTGTCGTTGACCAGAATATGAATACCCTGCTGGATTTCCGTTTTCATCGGAAGTTTACGGCGAAGAACGGGGAAAACGGCGATATCAAGAATCAGTATGGTGCCAATGCACCGGCCTGCTATGTCAAGGTACCGCCTGGAACGATTGTGAAGGACGAGGCTACGGGTAAAGTCTTGGCTGACCTTACGGAAATCGGGCAGGAGGCTGTGGTCTGCAAGGGCGGCCGTGGCGGCCGCGGCAATGCGAAGTTTGCTAACTCTGCCAACCGCACGCCGACCTTTGCCGAATTCGGTGAACCGGGTGAGGCAAAGAATCTGATTTTGGAATTGAAGCTGCTCGCTGATGTGGGGCTGGTCGGATATCCGAGTGTGGGCAAGTCGAGCCTGGTGGCCAGCTGTTCGGCAGCCAGACCGGAGATTGCGGAGTATCATTTTACGACGATTACGCCGGTGCTCGGTGTGGTTAAGACGGACTACGAAAAGAGTTTTGTCATGGCGGATATTCCGGGGCTTATCGAAGGTGCCGCTGATGGTGTGGGCCTGGGGCATGATTTCCTGCGCCATGTGGAGCGTACAAAGCTCATTTTGCATATTGTGGATGCATCGGGACTCGAAGGCCGTGACCCCATTGACGATTACCATAAAATCAATGCGGAGCTCAAGAAGTACAGCGAAAAGATTGCCCGTCGCACGCAGGTGCTCGTGGCGAATAAAATCGACCTGTCCGAAGCGCAGGAAAACTTGCCGCGCCTGAAAAAGCTGGCCGAGGAAAACGGCATGAAGTTCTTTGCCATTTCGGCAGCGACCCGCGAAGGGGTGCAAGAGCTTATCGATTATACCGGTGAATGGCTCGATAACTATGTTGAGGAGCCGGAAACGGAAGACGAAGTTGTGGTTTATGACGAGAATGAGGAAGACCCGGACAAGATTACCATTTCCCGCAATATCAGCGGCGAGCTTGTGGTATCGGGACAGAATATTGAAAAACTCGTAAAGATGACCAACTTCTTAAATGATGAAGCGGTACGCCGCTTCCAGTACATCTGGCGCATCAAGAATCTCGATGAAAAGCTGCGGGAAAAGGGCGCCAAAGAGGGCGATACTATCCATATCGGCGAAATGGAATTTGAATTCCGCGATTAATAGTTAGGATTTACGGAGGAATAGATTTGTTAAGAAATTCGTTAACCGGCAAGCAGAAAAGCTTTTTGCGCTCTATGGGGCAGAAGTTGGAACCCGTGGTGATGATGGGCAAGGAAGGCGTTACCCCGACGGTGGTCAAAGCGGCACAGGAGGCCATCAAGAAGCGGGAACTCATCAAAGTCCGCGTATTGCAGAACTGCATGGAAGAACCGGAAGATGCGATTACGATGCTGGCTGAACGCGCCGATGTGAATCTCGTGCAGATTATCGGCCGCAATGGCCTGTTGTTTAAGCGCAACTACGACAAGCCGAAAATTGAACTGCCGTAAGCTAGTGTGCAACACTAAAGGGGGCAAAGAAATGGCAACTGCCAGAGAGCGTTTGCAGGAAGCAAAGCGCATAGTGGTCAAGGTGGGCACAAGTACCCTGACCCATGAAACGGGAAAACTGAATCTGCACCGCATTGACCTCTTGTTGCGGGAAATAGCGGACCTCAAGAATCAGGGCAAGGAAATGATTCTCGTGTCCTCAGGCGCCATTGCCGCAGGTCTGGGAAAACTGGGGCTTGCGCAAAAGCCGGATTCCATTCCGGAAAAGCAGGCGGTAGCGGCCATCGGTCAGGGCGTGCTCATGCATATCTATGAGAAGCTCTTTGCCGAATACGGGCAGGTCATGGGACAGGTGCTTTTGACCAAGGAAAATTCCGTGCAGCACCATCAGTACATTCATTCCCGCAATTCTTTGCTGGCTCAGCTTTCCATGGGGGCTATCCCCGTCATCAATGAAAACGATGCGGTGGCGGTAGATGAGATTAAGATTGGTGACAACGACAATCTGTCGGCGATGGTGGCAACGTTGGTGGATGCCGATGCCCTGATTATCCTGTCGGATATTGAAGGGCTGTATACGGCTAATCCGGCAACACATCCGGAAGCTGAGCTTATCGCTGAGATTCCCGAAATTACCCCCGAGGTTGAAGCCATTGCCGGTGGTGCCGGTTCCAAACTCGGAACCGGCGGCATGATGACCAAGATTCAGGCTGCGCAGATTGCTATGAGTGCCGGTGTGACGATGGTCATTGCTTCGGGCTCACGGGAAAACGTGCTGCGGGATATTTTGACCGGTCAGAATATCGGTACGGTGTTTCCTGCGCGGGAGTCGCATCTCAGGGTGCGTAAGTCATGGCTGGCCTTTGGCAAGCGCCTGGCAGGGGAAATCGTGGTGGACGCGGGCTGTTCAAGAGCTATGCGCGAGCAGGGGGCTAGTATCCTGCCGGCAGGCGTAATCGCCTGTGATGGTGACTTTGCCGCCGGCAGCACTGTGCGGGTGCTGACGGAAGCCCAGCAGGAAATTGCCCGGGGCATTGTGAACTTCGGCGCTGAGGATTTGCAAAAGATTCTCGGCAGACAGACGGAGGATATTGGAAAGCTGTTGAGCGGTGATATGCCGACAGAGGTCATTCATCGTGATAATATGGTATTAATGGTTTGATGGCCGATTGGCTGATTTAACGCGGGGAGGAATCGGATTGGATATTCAGGCTGAAGTACGCAAAAAGGCCGAAGCGGCAAAAGCCGCATCCTATAAGCTGGGGACGCTTTCGACCAAGGTGAAAAATGAAGCACTGCTCGCTATGGCGCATGCATTGGAACAGCGCAGCAGTATGATACTGACCGCTAATGCGCAGGACTTGGAAGAAGCCCGACAAAAGGGCGTGAAGCGTTCTTATCTGGACCGTCTGATGCTCGATGAAAACCGCATCGCCGGCATGGCTGAAGGTCTGCGGCAGACGGCGGCTCTGCCTGACCCCATCGGTCAGGGCGATTATTCAACTGTACGGCCTAATGGGCTGGAAATCCGTCGCGTGCGGGTACCGCTGGGCGTGGTGGGTATCATCTATGAAGCTCGTCCCAATGTCACGGCAGATGCCCTGGCGCTTTGCCTGAAATCTGGCAATGCTGTGCTTTTGCGCGGCGGCAGCGAGGCGATTCGCTCGAATATCGCCATCAGTTCTTTGTTGGCCGAAGAAGCCTATAAACATGGCATTCCCGCAGGGGCAATTCAGTTTATCGACTTTACGGATAGGGAAGCTGTGGGCGTAATGACGCATTTGACCGGGCTTCTGGATGTGATTATTCCCCGCGGTGGCGCAGGACTTATCAAGCGGGTAGTGGAGGACAGCTCCGTCCCGGTTATTGAAACGGGGACAGGCGTCTGCCATACTTATGTGGACGAGAGTGCGGATTTGCAGATGGCGCTTGATATTGCCATCAATGCCAAGACCAGCCGCCCCTCGGTCTGCAATGCCATGGAGACCCTGCTGGTACACAGAAAGGCTGCTGAAGAATTTCTGCCGCTGCTCTGCAAGGCCATGCAGGATAAAAAGGTGGAGCTGCGTGGCTGTGATAAGGCCGTGGTCATCTGCCCAGAAATGAAAAAGGCGGAAGAAGCAGATTGGTCAACGGAATATGGCGACTTGATTTTATCCGTCAAGGTGGTGGAAGATATTACCGAGGCGATAGCGCATATCAACCGCTATAACACCGGTCATTCGGAAACGATTGTCACGAATGACCTTAATCATGCCAATCGTTTTCAGAAGGAAGTGGATGCAGCGGCTGTGTATGTCAATGCGTCTACCCGCTTTACCGATGGTTTTGAATTCGGCTTTGGGGCGGAAATCGGCATCAGCACGCAGAAACTGCATGCCCGCGGGCCGATGGGGCTTATGGAACTTACAAGTTCCAAGTATCTCATTATGGGTGAGGGGCAGATTCGCTGATGAACATTTTGTTCGGTTACTGGCGCACATTGCGGCAGTATCTGGCTACACCCAAAGGAAGGCATGACAGCCGGGATTATGGCAGGGCGCTGCTTTTTATGGCACTGACTATAGTGCTTATCTATATAGGCCTTTATGTGTGGGGAGGAATCCGGTGATGAAAAAGCGAATAGGGCTGATGGGCGGCACTTTTGACCCCGTTCATTTAGCGCATTTGCATATTGCTGAAGAATCCCGGCAGGCTTTTTCTCTGGATGAAGTGCTCTTTATCCCCGCGGCGCAGCCCCCGCATAAACAGGGGCGGAAAATTGCCTCGGCGAAACAGCGGATAAAAATGGTGGAACTGGCCATTGCAGGAAATCCTGCCTTTACGCTGAATCTTTTGGAAATGAGAAGGCAGGGCCCCTCGTATTCGTGGCTTACCGTACAGGAACTGCATGAACGTTTGGGTGCAGAGGCGGAACTCTATTTTATCACCGGTTCGGATTCCATTAACGACCTGCCCACATGGAATCATGCGAAGGACTTGGTGGCTGCCTGTCATTTTATCGGTGCTGCTCGTCCGGAAGTTCCCTTTGATGAGAAACTTCTGCTGGATTCCTTTGGGCAGGAGCTGCGGCAGCATATCCATGAGCTGCAGATTCCCCGCATGGAGATTTCCTCTACCCTTATTCGGCAGCGTGTCGCAGGAGGAAAGTCCATTCGCTATTTAGTACCAGAAAAAGTTGCTGATTATATTCAAAAAGAAGGTTTGTATCAATGAGTTTTGCCATGGGCTATGAAGAAATGCGCGCCCTGCTCGAAAAGAGCCTGAAGCCCTCCCGCTATCAACATTCTTTGGGCGTGGCAGAGACCGCAGTGTTTTTGGCCCGTCGTTTTGGTGTGGAGCAGGAGCAAGCTCAGGTGGCAGGATTGCTTCACGATTGTGCGCGGGAATTTCGCAATGAGGATTTAATCGCAGAAGCAGAAAAGCGGTTGATTATGGTGGGCGATATTGAACGCCAAATGCCTTTGCTGCTCCATGCCTATGTGGGAGCCCGTCTGGTGAACGAAAAATACGGAGTCTCAGACCGTGCGGTGGAGCAGGCTATCTGGCGGCATACCGTAGGCGGAGCGAAGATGACCGATTTGGATAAGATTATCTGGTTTGCCGATATGATTGAACCGAACCGGGATTACCCTGATGTGGAGCGCCTGCGGGAGCTGGCGCAAAATGCCTCGCTTGATGAGATGATGCTGGCGGGGCTTACCCAGTCGATTTCCTTTGTGCTGCAAAAGGGCGGGCTTATACATCCCGATACGGTAATTGCCAGAAATGAAATACTGCTTAACAGATAGAAGGTCAGGCTGATGGACAAAATAAATGTCACCCAGCAAAATATAAAACATAAACGCAAGCTGCTGGCGCAGCGACGCCGACGGGCGCGGCTGCGGCTGCTCATCCTGCTGCTCTTTTTGGGCGTAGTTCTCACGGGCATCCTTTTTGCCGGTTATGCGCTGGTTTCTCTGGGTGCACGGCTTAATCAGGAATATCAGGCCATGTACGAGGGATATAATCAGCGGCAGCAGGCACGGCGGGGGCAGATAGACCCACGCTTTGACGGCTATACCAATGTGCTGATTATCGGTCTTGATGATGGTGTGGATATTGACGGCGGTACGGAGAAAAAGGCTGATGGCATTGTGGTGGCCAGCTTTGAGAATAGTACCGGCAAGCTGCGTTTTATCCATATCCCGCAGGATACATGGGTGAATGTTACGGGCAGCAAAGAGCAGATGAAGATGAAATATCTTTATGCCATGGGCGGGGCACCGATGATGACTCGTCAGGTCAATGCCCTGCTGGGCATTTCTATTCATCAGTACATTGTGCTGGATATGCAGGTCTTCAGCGAGTTGATTGATGCTATCGGCGGCGTAGACATTTATGTGGAGCAGAATATGAATTATGATGATGCCGAGGGCGGCATTGCGATTCATCTGCCACAGGGATATCAACATTTAGATGGACAGCAGGCCCAGCAATATCTGCGCTATCGCAGTGATGATTTGGATGATTTGGGGCGTATGCAGCGGCAGCAGCGTTTTTGCAAGGCGCTCTATCAGAATCTTTTACAGTTTAAGACTTTGACGAAGCTGCCTGCTATTGCGGATATTATCAAGCAGCGAGTGGAAACCAGTGCGGAGATTTTTGATTCCATGTATTTGGCAAATACCTTGCGGCATTTGAGTAATGTACCGCCAGAGAGCATTATCCTGCCAGGGGAACCGGCAGCGGATGACCCATCCATATGGGTGCTGGATGATGCTGCTATGGAGCAGCGCATACAGGAGCTTTTTCCCGAGACGGGAGCTAAGGATTAAAGAGGATTAATGGTGAATTTATAAATACGGAGGATTAACATGACGATTGAAGAAATGAGTCAGGCAGTTTGCAAGGCAGCCAGCGACAAGAAGGCAAGAGATATTGTGGTTATGGATATGCGGGGAATTTCCCCGTCTACGGATTATTTTGTCATTTGCTCTGCGAACACGGCTACACAGGTGCGGGCTATTGCCGACAATATTGAAGATGAACTGGGCGAGGCCGGTGTGGAATTCAATCACAAGGAAGGCTATCGCGAAGGTGAATGGGTTCTTTTGGATTACGGTGATGTGGTGGCCCATGTCTTTATGCAGGAAGCCCGTGAATATTATGCCTTGGAACAGCTGTGGGGCGATGCCAAACTTTCTGTTTACGAGGATTAACGGCTCATGGATGAACAAAAAAAACGCAAGTACGGTCCGAGTTCGGTAGCCAAGCTCAAAGTGGTGCGTGAGTCGGAAATGGGGGCTTTTCTGGATGCGGAAACAGGCAGCACCAATGACGATATTCTGCTGCATAAAAATCAGCAGACTGCCCCCGTGCATATCGGCGATGAGGTGGAGGTATTTTTGTATCTTGACCCAAATCGCAAGCTTACTGCGAGTATGCACCTGCCTAGAATGAAGGAGGGACAGATTGCCCGCCTTAAGGTGATTAATGTAAGCCGGGATGG
>DJYL01000047.1:0-4179 GCA_002448495.1 Pseudoselenomonas ruminantium
TTCAGCTTGTCAAGCAAATCGGGATAATAAATATCCACATTGAATCCCAAAATATGAATCTCATGCACCGGATGATGAGCGCTGAACTCAATGCCGGGAATCACATGAATCCCCTTGGTGGGATACATTCCGTTCTCATAAAGATAGCTTACACCGTCCACGGTATCATGGTCGGTGATGGCTATATATTTGAGACCGGCAGCTTTTGCCTGCGCCACAAGCTCTTCCGGTGTCAATTTGCCATCGGAAAAGGTTGTGTGCATATGCAAATCACTTGCCATTTATGTCACTCCTGTTACCGATTCAGCGCGGCTCCACAATAAGCTTAATGGCGGTGCGTTCCTCACCCTCAATATTGATATCGGTAAACGCCGGAATACAAATAAGGTCAATGCCATGCGGTGCTACAAATCCGCGGGCAATAGCTACCGCCTTTACCGCCTGATTGAGAGCGCCGGCACCTATAGCCTGCATCTCTGCACTGGAATGTTCCCTAAGTACGCCAGCTAAAGCTCCTGCCACTGAATTCGGGTTAGACTTCGCAGATACTTTCAAGATTTCCATGACTTTACACGTCCTCTCTTGCAACAAAACTACAATCATGTTCTACATTTTTCTATAGCATACTTAACTTATACTAAGGTAGTATTCTGCATAGAAAGGAAAAATCCTGCCACGAAAAAAAATCTTTGCTTTTTTCTGCTCTTATTCTTTGATTAAAATGCGTTCCACAGACGTTGTACGGTTGGTACTATCATCAATATCCACAATCAATGCGGAATACACCATGGGGCCGCTTTCTTCCAAATCAAAGCGGCAGGGCATGGCGGTCGTAAATTTCTGCAGGATAATCTCGGTTTTAACCCCCAATACAGAATTCCACGGGCCGACCATGCCCAAGTCCGTGATATAGGCCGTTCCCTGCGGCAGAATGCGTTCATCTGCCGTCTGAATATGGGTATGCGTTCCCACTACGGCATTGACGCGGCCATCGAGATACCAGCCCATTGCCATTTTCTCCGAAGTGGTTTCGGCATGGAAGTCAAGCAGGATAATATCACATTCTTTTTTTAGTTCCCGCAGAATTTCCTCGATTTTTTGGAACGGACAGTCCAGAGCGGGCATCAGTGCCCTGCCCGAAAGATTTATCACACCGATGTTTTTCGCCTTGAAGGGATAAATGCACCAGCCCTTTCCGGGTGCTCCCTCCGGGTAATTTGCCGGACGAATCAAAAATGGTTCCTGATCGATAAACTCAAAGACATCCTTTTTATCCCAGACATGGTTGCCGGAGGTGATGACATCAGCACCACCATGATAAAGGCCATCCAAGGATTTTCGGGTGTACCCCTTGCCTCCGGCGGAGTTTTCCCCGTTGACAATAACCACATCGATATTTTTTTCTGCTTTAAGCTGGGCAGTGTACTTCTGAAACGCCTTGCGGCCTGGTTTGCCAACTACGTCTCCCGTCAGCATTACGCGCATAACTTACTCCTCTCAGCGATTGTATACCACAACTTTATCCTTGTCCCGCATGCCTATCATCCGCTCCTTGATGCGGTTTGCCTGCGCCATATCAAACATTTGGTCCAAAAGGCTGCTCTGCATACTGGAAAACTCCGGCTCCAGTGCATCCAATGTATGCGAATCCATCTGCAAGGCATCACCGAACCGGTCACAGAACAGTTCTGCCAGCAAATCCAGTTCCCCCCGCAGCATGGTAGAAAGCTGACGGCGCACATGCACCGTCATGAGTTCACCATGCACATCGGCATCCACGGCCAGCCACACGGGGTCTTCACCATGCAGGTCATGATAGGTTTGCAGGCTCTTATCCAAAAGGCTGGCAAAATCTTCCATCTCCGCCTTGGACTGTTTTCCCTTTATCACAAAATCCAGCATTATCTCCGCTTCCCGCGGCTCATAGGTCACGGAATACAGTTCCGGATAGCAGACCAGCATGGAAGCCAAAAGCTGCACACCGGTACTCATCTCCTTGCGGCTGCCGGAATTTTTATCACTTAGATTAAATCCAAACATCATTTATTCCTCTCATGTATGAAGAGGGCGCAAGGCTTACACCCTGCACCCTCCTGACACATTGCGCAATGCGCATTATTTTGCATAATCGACAACACGGGTCTCACGGATAATCGTGGCTTTAATCTGGCCCGGATATTCGAGTTCGTCCTCGATTTTCTTGACAATATTATGCGCCAAAGCCACAGCTTCAGCATCATCCACCTTGTCCGGCTTAACCATGACACGGATTTCACGGCCTGCCTGAATGGCAAAGCAGCGTTCCACGCCTTCATAGGACTCGGCGATTTCCTCAAGGCTCTTGAGCCGCTTGAGATAGGATTCCAGACTTTCCCGACGGGCGCCCGGACGGGCTGCCGATACGGCATCGGCGGCAGCGACCAGTACAGCTTCAACACTGGTCGCTTCCACATCGCCATGATGGGCGGCAATGCAGTTGATGACATCCTTGGATTCCCGGAACTTGCGGGCAATATCCGCACCGATGGTCGTGTGACTGCCCTCCACTTCATGGTCAATGGACTTGCCGATGTCGTGCAGAAGACCGCCGCGCTTGGCAAGCGTTACGTCACAGCCCAGCTCGGAGGCCATGACCCCTGCCAGATGGGAAACCTCGATGGAATGATTCAACACATTCTGGCCGTAACTCGTGCGATAGCGCAGACGACCCAGAAGCTTGATGAGTTCCGGATGAATGCCATGCACACCGGTATCAAAGGTTGCCTGTTCACCGGCTTCCTTGATGCGCATATCCACTTCCCGCTTGGCCTTTTCGACCATTTCCTCAATGCGGGCCGGATGAATGCGGCCATCCTGAATAAGCTTTTCGAGTGCTATGCGAGCCGTTTCCCGGCGTACCGGGTCAAAGCCCGACAGGATAACGGCTTCCGGCGTATCATCGATAATGAGGTCAATGCCCGTCAGCGTTTCCAGTGTACGGATATTGCGGCCCTCGCGGCCGATAATACGGCCTTTCATCTCGTCATTGGGCAGAGCCACCACGGATACCGTGGTTTCTGCTACATGGTCAGCAGCACAGCGCTGAATGGCCTGACTTAAAATGTCACGGGCTTTTTTGTCCGCTTCATCTTTAATCTGCTGCTCATACTCCTTGATTTTCATGGCCTTTTCGTGCTTCAGTTCTTCCTCGGCTTCGGCCATGAGCATTACCCTTGCTTCTTCAGCAGTGAGACTGGAAATGCGTTCCAGCTCCGTCTTCTGCTTTTCGTGCATCTCATCAATCGCCTGCTGGGTTTTGTCGATACGGGCTTCCTTACGATTAAGGCCTTCCTCTTTCTTCTCCAGAGAATCCAGCTTGCGGTCAAGATTTTCTTCTTTTTGTACCACGCGGCGTTCCTGACGCTGAAGTTCACTGCGGCGTTCTTTCGTCTCACGGTCAAGCTCTTGACGCTGACGGTGGATTTCTTCCTTCGCCTCAAGCAGTGCTTCCTTCTTCTTCGTCTCGCCTTTTTCTTCCGCGTCCGCTACAATGCGTTTTGCTTCTTCCTCAGCGGAACCGATCTGGGCTTCGGCGGTACGCTTACGCGCCGTATAGCCTGCTCCGGCACCGATGACTGCTGCGATTATTACCGCTACTACTATTTCGATAACGATAATACTCACCCCCTTGTTTCTTATTTGCGTTCATGCATTATTTGTTTTTATGGATAGTTCTACAACTATACCCTACTATTTTAATGTTTTTCCCCATGAGTGTCAAGAAATCCTAGCCAAAACCACCCAAATGAAGTAAAATGGATAAGGTATTATTTTGGATAATTTTTGGGGGTAATGATATGTTGAAATGCTCGGAGTGCCAGCGGGATTTGCCTGAGAAAGAAGCACTTGTGAATAAAACAGAGGACGGCGGAAAGCGCATTATCTGTCCGGAATGCTTTCAGAAGCTCACCGGAGTAGACTACAAGACCTTCGCCTATCGGAAAGAAAATGCAAAACAAACACTTCTGGCCGTTTTGTTCTGCATCGGCGCCACCATCTATGCCTTTGTGGAAAAAGGTATAGAATGGGGGATTGGCGGCATCGTGCTGACCATACTGGTGTACTTGTTCTCCAGTAAAGTTAAATAACTACAGCTTACATCGTGGTGATAAGACGCCCGGTGGCTGGTAATATTTTTCC
>DJYL01000047.1:4266-4477 GCA_002448495.1 Pseudoselenomonas ruminantium
AGCTGCGGAAAAACATCACCAGCCACCGGGCTTTGTTTTTTCTCTATTGTCTCATTTCTCACCTTTGGCCGCAGGCGTGGACTTTGGTAACCTTGCGCACTTTTCATCACTTGATGATTTCACTTAGTTCTTCTGCGGTGACCTGAAAGGTGTCCAGTATCGCCTTGCTGCTCATGGTACCGCTTTCGTAAAGTTTCCTTAGTATTGCTTT
>DJYL01000154.1 GCA_002448495.1 Pseudoselenomonas ruminantium
CAGGCAGCTAAAAAGCCCATACATCAGCTTGTGGGTCATTTAGTGCAACGGCGAAAAGTATTACCACCTCCGCCCCAACTGAGCTGTAACAAAAAAATAAAGCTCGCACTGTCAAACTGCAATTTACGGTAAATAGAGGAAAATTAAGTTGTATGGCGAATATAAATACAGATAAGATTGCTTATATGCTCTGGTTCTGTATTCAGAGGGTGGAGCAATAGATTGGAGTGGTTGGTATGGCTTTGGAAATTGTCAAAAATGCTGTGGGCGATTTGTGGCAAGTGGAATTATCTGGCCGGCTGGATGCTGTGGAAGCTCCGGTATTGGAGAAAGAATTGTCGGATATTCCGGCTGGAATCAAGGAAATCGAACTGGATTTTTCGGATGTGGATTATATTGCCTCGGCTGGTTTGCGTTCTTTGCTTATGGTGAAGAAAGCAGCGACCAAGCAGGATATAAAAATCATCATCAAGAACCCGCAGCAGGAAATTATGGATGTTTTTGATATTACTGGTTTCACGAATTTCTTTGAGATTGTGCAGGCGAATCAGGTCGGAGAGATAACCGGGCCGACGGATGGTTTTTATCCGCTGAGGCCGATTCAGCGCTGGCTTGTGGACACCCATTTCCGTAAGGCAAATTCGACCATGATGAATATCGGTGCACTGCTCAAGCTGGATGAGGCTGTGGATTTGGAGCGTCTGGCTGAGGCGGTAAATGAAGTATTGGAGATGTATGATATTTTCCGCTGTCGGCTGGTCTTCCATCCGGATACGGGAGAGGTCTGCCAGCGGTTTGATGGCAGCGTGTCCAAGGTGCGTGTGGAAATTCTTTCGGAAATGGCCTTTGAGGAGCGCAAGCGGGAATTGGAAAAGCCCTTTAAGCTGATTGACCGGCCGCTCTACCGCCTTTATCTGATGCTGACTCCTTCGGGCAAGTATATCTATGGAGATTTTTATCATGCCATTATGGATGGTACGGCGGTTATCCTGCTTTTCTGGCGGGAAGTCAATAAACATTATATGCGCAAGACCGCGAAACGTCAGCCGGCAAGCTATGCGGAATATGTATGGGAAGAAGCGCAGGAACTGCAGTCCGAGCAGGAGGAAGGCCATCGCTACTGGCAGGAAATGTTAGCCGGCTTTGACCCGCAAAAACATCTGCCGCCGACAGATGTCAGCCGTGAAGACAGCTGGCATGAGGGCGTAGTGGACTGTGACCTCAACAATATCAACCATAAATTCTTTGCTGACCGTCCTTACAGCGAAAATACCTTCTTTATCGCGGCCGCAATGGCCGCTATGGCCAAGGTTACTGGGAACAAGGAAGTCATTATGAGCTGGGTGCATAATGCGCGTACCTCCATTAAGGAAATGCGCCTTATGGGGCTGCTGCTCAATCAGTATCCTCTGAAATGGGATTTCGGGCAGGACATGTCCGTTACGCAATTCCTTACGGCATTGGAGGAAAAGATTAACAAAGGCATTACTTATGCCAAGGGGCTGGATTTGGTCTATAAGGACGATTTGGAGGGCGAATGTGCCAGCTTTATCCTGCAAAAGGATACGGATATTAAAGCGTCCTATATCCTTGGCGGTCTGCCCTGCCAAGTCGAGGAAATGCCGCCCAATAAGCGTTCGGCTGCCGAAAATGTGCTCGATATTGCGGTGACGGTGCTCGATGATGGTCATTATTCGCTGAGACTTGCCTATGATGCCAGCCGTTATTCGGAGGAGGCTATGCATCGCTATGCTGCAGCCTATGATGAAATGCTTTCGGCTATGCAGGCAGATGAACGTCAATTAGCGGAGATTTTGCCGTGAGCCGCTTTAGCTTTTGGGGCGAAAAAACGGTAATTTCTACCCGCTTTCGTTCGGTTTTTGCCGCCGCCATGTTTTCGATGGCCAGTGCCTATGTGCTGATTCTCACGGATAATGTAGCGGCAGGGCAATTGGTGGGGGAAAATGCGGTGGTCAGCATGACACTGGTGTTTCCCCTGATTACCTTTATTATCTTTGTCAGTTACCTTATTGCTGACGGGCTGGCCATGATGCTTTCCTATGCACAGGGACGGGGCGACCGCGAGCGGGTTGACCGGTTGTTCAGCATGGGCGTGCTGCTGGCGGCAGGCATGGGCATATTATTTGTGGCAGGGATGTATTTTTTCCGTGAGGAGCTGCTGGCTTTTTGGCAGATTTCGCCGCAGCTGCTGGACTGCGCCGGAGATTATTATGACGGCCTGCTCTTTTATGCACCGTTGATGTTTCTCAACGTATTCTTTTATACTATTTTTGTGGCTGAGGGGCAGGAACGTGTCTGCGTAATCGGGGCTGTCTGCACCTTTGTGGTTAATGCTCTGCTGGATATTATCCTCTGCCTGCAAATCGGCGTGATGGGGGTAGGTATTGCTACTTCCTGCGGCCTTTTGGCAGCGGTGCTGGTACAGCTTTATTTCCTGTGCGGCGGGCGGAGCCGGCTGCATTTCCGCTGGTACTGGAATACCCGTGATGTGCTCAGCGGTATTGGCTACAGCTTTTATCACTCATTGGATACGCTGCTGCTTTCCTTGTTGCCAGTGGCGCTTTCTTCCTGTGTGCTGGCGCATTTTGGTGAAGCACATATGATTATCGTCACGGTGGCGGTGAATTTGCTCACGCTGATTATCGCCATCTATACGGGGCTGGTGGACTGTCTGCAGCCGATGATTTGCCAATATCATGCCGAAGAAAACCTGCACAGCATTCAAAAGACCATGAACATCGGTATACGGGCAACTGTCCTGATTAGTTTGGGCCTGATGGTTTTGGGCATAGCAATGGCCGGCTTTCTGCCCGTGCTTTTTGGCGTTAAGGATGAGCAGCTGGTGGAAGAAACAGCGGCGGCAGTGCGCTGCTTCCTGCTGTTTATCGTCTTTTTGGGCTGTACGCTCATGTACAGCACTTATTATATCTACATTGAAAAAAGAAATTATGGCGCATTATTGAAAGTAGTTTTATTGTTGGGCTTTCCCTATGC
>DJYL01000188.1:0-6301 GCA_002448495.1 Pseudoselenomonas ruminantium
CGGGCTTGTGAGTGTTCACCTTATGAAATCAAGCGCTATAATCAAAAAATATCCGGCCCGTTATTGGACCGGATAGATATTCATATTCATGTGCCGCAGGTGAAATACGAGGAGATTTCTTCGAAAAAGCGAGCAGAATCATCTGCACAGATTCGTCAACGGGTAATCGCAGCCAGAGAAAGGCAGCTGAAACGGCTGCAGAAATACCATTTATTCTGCAATGCCCAAATGAATCACGCCATGCTGCAGAAACTTTGTGTTTTGGAACCACAGGCGCAGAGGCTTTTGGAGCAGGCCTTTAGGAAGATGAACCTTTCGGCGCGCTCCTATGATCGTATTGTGAAGGTGGCGCGTACTATAGCGGATTTGGCAGGTGCAGAGCATATCTCTGCTGTGCATATTGCAGAAGCTGTTCAGTTGAGGGATGCTCAGTGCGCTGGGGGCGAATAGGCGGGCGTTTGTTTTTTATAAAAAAGCGTGACAAGGAGTCTGGAAAAGTGTACAATAAGTATTGCTGTAAATTTATGCATTAAAAGTGAGGAAAAATACATGGTATGGATTAAGTTTGTAGCCGGTGCTCTGTTTGGCATGGGAATGTTCCTTTTTCCAGCAGGCGACGGGGATGGCTTTAGTACTCCGGTAGGCTTGCTGACTGAGTGGCTGGAGAAGTTGATTACCGCCAATGTTCCCTGGTTTTTGTATCTGTTGGTGGCGCTTTCGGCAATAGGGGCGCTGGTTTCCAGATTCTATATGCCGGATTTTATTGCCCGGCGCAAATGGGCGGCAGGTTTGTTTTATGTTTCCTGGCCTTATCTGCTGACTCGTCTGGCAGCTTTGGCAGTGGTCATCTGCGTGGGCGGGGAAATCGGTCCTGAATGGATTCGCGGCGAAGATGTCGGTGGCAGTATGGTGGGATTGTCCCAGACTTTGGTGGCTTTGGCCTTTTCTTTGAGTTTTGTACTGCCCTTTTTGACGGATACAGGAATTATGGAATTTACGGGTGTGCTTTTAAAACCGGTTATTCGCCCGTTGTTTCATGTGCCGGGGCGGGCTTCTGTTGACCTCATTGCTTCCTGGCTGGCTTCGTCCAATACGGCGGTGCTGATTACGGCGGGCCAGTATAACGGCGGCTATTACAGCCGTCGGGAAGCTGCCACGATTATGACGAATTTTTCACTGGTGTCCATTCCCTTTTGTATGGTGGTAGCAGGTACGCTTCATGTAGAGAAGCTTTTTCCACTGCTTTATTTGACTGTAACGGCAGTGGGATTGCTTTTGGCGGTTATCGCTGTACGCATTCCACCATTGTCCACTGTTGCGGAGGATTATCATGGTGAACCGCAGCTGCGCGAGGAAGTACCACAGGGAAATTCCTTGTTAAACTGGGCTGTTGCTGCGGCTTTGGAGCGGGCGGAAAAATTCCGTTTGTCAGCTGCTGTGGGGACAGGGTTGGAAATGGCAGTAGGGATTTTACTTGACCTTATCCCCATTGTTATTGCTTGGGGGACAATAGGTACTCTTCTGGTTAATGAAACGCTTGTCTTTCAATGGATTGCTTATCCTATGGGTCTGTATATGTGGGTTTTGGGCATACCTGATGCTTTTGTACTGGCACCTGCAACGTTGGTCGGTTTTATCGATATGTTTATCCCTGCGCTGATTACCAGCCCGGAATCCAGTGAACAGGTGCGTTTTTTCATCTCAGCCCTGTCTTTGGTACAGATTATTTATCTGACTGAGGTCGGCAGTATTATTGTCAAGAGCAACGTTGGGCTGGATATGAAGCGTTTGTTTGTCATTTTCCTGGAACGTACATTAGTGGCCATTCCGCTTTTGTGGCTGGTGACAAAATTTTTTGTCGGCTGATTGACTTTGCAGAAGGAAATTTTCTGCTCCTTACAGAATTATACCTTAATGGATGAGCTACTGGAGGGAGCGCAAATGTTAGCCGATGTGAAAAAAAAATTTGCTAATATTGACGATGCTTTTGCACCAGTTTTGGTTTGCCGGAGGCATGTTGACGCTTTTGAAGTCCTGCATATTTCTGCAGGACTTTGTCGTATGTTCAAAGTGAGCAGGGACGAACTCTGCAAGTTTTTTATGCTGCCCGTCTATGAGCAGATTCATCCCGATGATGTTGTCCGGGTGCTGCGGGTTATGCAGCGCGTGTTCCGCAATCCCGATGAATTTCAGCAATTCAGTTACCGTATGCTTTTGCCGGGCAAGGATGAGTACATCTGGCTGATGTCAACCATTTATGGCCGGAGGCTTATGGATGGCTCCGTTTTGCAGTACATTACCAGTCTGGACATCACGGCGGAACGGCAGGAACAGGAAAAGCAGGCAGCGGTATTTGAGCATACCAGTGCCCTGCTGGAACGGATATTGGATACCACGCAGACCGCGCTGTTTTGGAAGGACAAGGAGCGGCGCTTTCTGGGAGCCAACAAGGCTTTTTTGGACTATTACGAATTCCCTTCGGAGCAGGTCATTATAGGCAAAACCGATGAAGATATGGGCTGGCATGAAACGGATGAGCCATTCAAGGGAGATGAGTGGCATGTCCTGCGAACCGGCTCATCTACCTATCGTGTGCATGGCAAGTGCATGAGCCACGGGGAAATGCGGGATATTGTTGCCAGCAAGAGCCCTTTGATTGAAAATGGCGAGATTGTAGGGTTGGTCGGCAGTTTCGAGGATGTTACCGATGAAATTCGCCGTCAGAAGGAGATGTCAAAGCTTAATGAGCAGCTTCAGCAGGCTTTGGATAAGGCAGAGAGCGCCAATCGGGCCAAGACCGCATTCCTTTCGAATGTGAGCCATGATATGCGCACCCCTCTAAATGGGATTTTAGGCATTGCTGAACTGGCTTTGAAGACCAATGATGTGGAAAAAATACAGGCGTATCTGAAAAAAATTATAACGGCAGGTTCCTTATTAAAGGATTTAATTAATGATACTTTGGAGCTTTCACGCATTGGCAGCGGCAAAAAACAGCTGGATTATGAAGTGGTGGATGCGAACTGTATGCTGGAACGGCTGATTACGGCAATGCGTTCTGCGGCTGAGCAGAGTGAGGTCAACTTCCATGTGGATTTGCCCTTTGCAAATTTGGGCTTTGTGCGCATAGACCGGTTAAAGCTGTCCAAGGTACTGTTAAATCTTCTGTCCAATGCCATAAAATTCACACCTAAAGGCGGTGATGTATGGCTGAAAGGGCAGGTGCTTTCCAGTACTGAGCATAAATACAGCTGCCGGTTTATAGTGAAAGATACTGGCATAGGGATGAGCAAGGAGTTTATTCCCAAAATGTTTAATCCCTTTGAGCAGGAAAACGCCCTGTCCTTGCAGGGAACGCAGGGAACAGGGCTGGGACTGGCTATTGCCCGGGAACTGTTAAGCATTTTGGGGGGCACCATTGCCGTAGAGAGCGAGCAGGGAAAGGGAACAACTTTTACCGTGGACGTCAGCCTTGAGCGCACCAGTGAACAGGAAAGTCAGAAGGAAGTCTCTGGCGGAAAAATCAATTTGGACAACCGGCAGATTCTGGTCTGTGAAGACAATGAACTGAATCGGGAAATTGTTACCACGATTTTACAGATGAATAAACTGCAGGTAATCAACGCAGAAAATGGGGAGCAGGGAGTCATGCGCTTTATCGAATCTCCGGAATACAGCATTGAGGCGATATTGATGGATATTCGGATGCCGGTGATGGATGGTCTGACGGCGGCCGCGCAGATACGGCAGCTTTCCCGGAAGGATGCTTGCATGGTGCCCATCATTGCCCTGTCGGCAAATGCCTTTCAGGAGGATGTGGAGGATTCCCGCCGTGCCGGCATGAATGATCATCTGACCAAGCCGATAGAGCCGGATTTGCTGCTAGACTGCCTGCAACGGCAGATTGGGTATTATGAGGCACAGCGAAAGGGGGAAAAAGAAGATGGAGCTGAAACGTGAGGATATACAAAGCTTGACTGCTATTTTCCCCGGCAACTGTGCGGTGTACAAGTTAAAGGGAAAAACGCTGGAATTTCTGATGTCTTCCGAGGGGGCAGAAGAAGTGGGACATCGTGCAGGACGAGTTTTTTTGCAGGATGTGCAGCTGGATTTTTATACCAAGGTGTTTAAGAATGACCGGCGTTTTTTGCGGGAAGCGGTAGAACAGGCCGTGCGGAAGGGGAGTGCCGAATGTGTCTATCGTTTTGGGTATGAGGACAAAGATGAGTTTATCTGGGTACACACGATTGTCAAGTATATCGGTGAGCTGGAGGATAGTCCTGTCCTGATTCTGACCTTCCGGGATGCAGCGGAAAGCAATCAGGCACAGTTGGAACTCTTAGAGGACATGGATACCATTGTCTATGTCTGCGATGTGGAGACTCAGGAACTTTTGTATGCCAATCGGGCGGCTGTGAAAAACAGCCAGCAGCAGGGAAGTTACAGCGGTCATACCTGTTACAATTATATGTTTGGCAAAAAATGCGTCTGTGAGGACTGTCAGCTCAAACACCTGCAGTTAAATGGCAAACAGGAACTGGTGCGCCATGACAGCGATTCGGACCGCTATCTGAATATCGAGAAAAAGGGCATTAGCTGGTATGGTCATTTTGCCTGCGCGCACTTCATCAATGATGTGACGGAGAAAAAGCGTAACGAGCGGATGTTGGCTATGGAGCGGGAGACTTCGGCCAAGGCGGCCTTTGTGTCCAACGTGAGCCACGATATGCGCACGCCCTTAAACGGCATTTTGGGTTTTACGGAACTGGCTATGCAGAGCAAGGGGGATGACAAGCGGGAGGAATATCTGGAAAAAATCCGCACAACCGGCAAATTTATGCTGAATCTCATCAATGAGACTCTGGATTTGAGCAAGATTACCAGCGGTAAGCTGGAGATGGAGCCGGAGAACTGCAATATCCAAAACGTGCTGGATACCATTGTGGTATCGGCTTATGCCAATGCAGAGGTCAAAGGGGTGAATTTTGTCACGGAACTGGCCGATATGTATTTTACCGATGTGTATGTGGACGTTCTGAAATTGCAGAAAATCATATTAAACCTGTTATCCAATGCGGTAAAATATACCCCGAAGGGCGGCAGTGTAACCATGATTATGGAAGGCCCGCAGGATTTTGGCAACGGGCATAACTGCCATATTGCCATTATCGACACGGGGCTGGGCATGGACAAGGATTTTCTGCCCCACCTGTTCGAACCTTTTGTCCAGGAGCGCAGCAAGGTTACCCGTAAGATTGAGGGCACCGGTCTGGGCATGGCTATTGTAAAGCAGCTGGTGGATTTGCTGGGTGGGAAAATCACCGTGGACAGCGAACCGGGCAAAGGAACCCGCTTTGACCTTTGGCTGAACCTGCCTCCGGGGATGGAAACTGCTGATGGTGATATCGCAGGCAATAATTATCCTGAGCTTGCAGGGATGAAGGTTATGCTCTGTGAGGATAATGAAATCAACCGGGAAATGATTTATAATCTGTTGGCGGTCTACGGCATTGAAGTCATCAGCGCGGCAGATGGGCAAAAGGGTGTGGCGATTTTTGCCAACTCGCCAAAAGACAGCATTGATGTTATACTAATGGATGTACGCATGCCCATTATGGATGGGCTGCAGGCCACCCGGGCTATCCGCGCCATGAGCCGTGAAGATGCCCGCTATGTACCCATCTTTGGGCTGACCGGAGATGTGGACGAGGCTTCTGTAGAAAACGCCAAAGCAGCAGGCATGGACGAATGCCTGCCCAAGCCCGTGGATATTCCCAAAATGTTGGATTGTTTGTCGGCGGTGCTGAATGCCAAGGGGGAAAATTAAGGATTTCATGATTGTACTCAATAAACTGACCAAGAGTTTTCCACATAAGGATAAACAGGGAAATAAAGCGGAGAAACTGGCCGTGGATGAACTGTCGCTAACCGTTCATCCCGGCGAGGTCTTTGGCCTTTTGGGCCCTAACGGGGCAGGAAAGACCACGACCATCCGCATGCTGACCATGCAGTTAAAACCAACTGCGGGGAGCATTGCCTATGGGGGGCGGGATATTTACAGCCCCGGTGAAGCCCCGCGGGTCAAGAATATGATTGGGGTAGTCCCTCAGCATATCAATTTTGACCAGGACCTGACCGTAGGTGAAAATATGGAACTGCACGCCCGCCTGCACCGCATGGAGAGGTCGGCACGTAAGGCGAGGATTGCCGAACTTTTAAGCTATGTCGAATTAACCGATGTGATAAATGATAATGTGCGCCGCTTGTCCGGGGGAATGAAGCGGCGCTTGCTTATTGCCCG
>DJYL01000188.1:6394-12080 GCA_002448495.1 Pseudoselenomonas ruminantium
CGTATCTGGGATTTGGTGCGGGAACTGTCCAGAGAAGGTGTTACCGTGTTTTTAACCACACACTATATTGAGGAAGCGGAAAACCTCTGTCAACGCGTGGCTATCTTAAATAAAGGCAAGCTGGCAGCACTGGACACACCGGAGAATTTCAAGGAAAAACTGGGCAAATTTACGGTGGAGTGGGATGGAACTGAAAACCGCGAATACCGGTTCTTTGGCGAAAAGGAACAGGCCGCCCGGTTTGCCGGGGAACAGGAAGCCGATGGCGGCATTCTTATCCGGCCTACGAATTTAGAAGATGTGTTCATTGAGATTAGCGGCAACAAGGGAGGCCTCTGATTTTGCAGATGATTGATGATATCTGGACGGTATTTTGGCGGGACTGGGTGGTGCTCAAGCGGCGGCTGGCCAAGTTTATTCTGGCTCGTATGGTGGCGCCCATGCTTTATCTGGTCGCGTTTGGCTGGGGACTGGGCCGCAGTATTAACGTAGGCAGCGGCAGTTATCTGGATTTTCTGGTGCCGGGAATTCTGGCGCTTAATTCCATGAATATCAGCTTCAACAGCATAACGCCTGTGCATGCGGAGCGTATTTATCACAAGAGTCTGGAAGAATATATTTTATCGCCCATCAGACCGGCATCCTATGTGTTGGGAAAGGTGCTGGCAGCGGTGCTGCGAAGTCTGATATCCAGTGCTATAATTCTGCTGCTGGCCTATGGCTTTGGGGCAAAAATGGTTCTGTCACCGCTTATGCTGCTGGTTTTGATACTGAATGCCGTAATTTTTGCCGAAGTGGGTTTTTTTGCTGCTATGAAAATCAGCACCTATGAGGAAATGAGTCAGGTAAATACCTATATTCTGCTGCCCATGTCCTTTTTATGCGGCACATTTTTTACCACGCAGGCTTTGCCTGCTGCTCTGCGACTCGTTATTGAAGCACTGCCGCTTACTCATACCAGTATGCTTTTGCGCAGCATGGCAGGCGGCGACGGTGGAAACGGGATTTCCCTGTTAGTTCTTGTCCTGTATGCTCTGTTGGGCTTTTACCTTAGCCGCCGGGCTTTTGCAGAATTGGCCGGGCAATAGCTGCCTCTTGAGGATAGACAAAAACGGGTTCTTTTGCTACAATGATATATCGAGTTATATTATGCAAAAGGACTGAATGAATCGATATGAAAATCATAAATGGCAAAGCTAGGCGCTATGTCAAATTCCTTGTTTATGGCTGTCAGATGAATGTCGCTGATGCCGAGCGTATGGCAGGTCAATTAGCCGATATCGGCTATGAGCGGCTTGCTGATGATGCGCCAATGGAAGAAGCCGACCTCTTGATTATCAACACCTGTGCCGTACGGGAAACGGCTGAGGACAAGGTTTATGGTAAAATCGGTGAGATAAAGAATCTCAAGCGCAAGAATCCGCAGCTGATTTTTGGCATCACCGGCTGTATGGCGCAGAAGGAAAGCGACAAGCTCATCAAGCGGGCACCCCATATTGACTTTGTGCTTGGCACGGGCAAGGTGCATGAACTCAATGCGGTTGTGCAGGAAATTGAACGCGAACACGGTCATGTGGTAAATACGGAATTAGATGCCAAGACGGCACCGGCTATCACTGAAGACACCCGCGTGGCCCGTGACGGCAAACTGTCGGCATGGATTCCCATTATGTATGGCTGCAACAACTTCTGCACCTATTGCATTGTGCCCTATGTGCGTGGCCGGGAGCGCAGCCGCCGTCCCGAAGATGTGGTGAAGGAAGTCGAGCAGGCTGTGGCACAAGGGTATAAGGAAGTCACCCTGTTAGGCCAGAACGTCAACTCCTATGGCAAGGACCATAAGCTGGCAACCTTTGCCGAACTCTTAAAAATGGTGGACAAGGTGGAAGGCATCAAACGTGTGCGCTTTATGACCTCCCATCCCAAGGATTTGAGCGACGAAGTGATTGAGGCCATTGCCACGGGTGAGCACCTCTGCGAGCATATTCATCTGCCGGTACAGTATGGCAGCAATCATCTGTTGAAGGCCATGAACCGCGTTTATACGGTGGAAAGCTATAAGGAACTCGTGCGCAAAATCCGCGCCCGTCTGCCGCATGCCTCGTTGACTACGGATTTGATTGTGGGGTTTCCAGGCGAAACGGAAGAGGATTTTGCGCAGATGCTCGATTTTCTGAAGGAAATCCGTTATGATTCTGCTTATACCTTTATCTATTCCAAGCGCAGCGGCACGCCTGCGGCCACGATGGAAAATCAGGTAGCTGATGATGTGAAGAAGGAACGGCTCAACGCTTTGATGGCTGTGCAGAATCAAATCAGTCTCGAGAAGAATCAGGCTTTGTTGGATAGTGTAATGGAAGTTATGGTCGAAGGCCCCAGCAAGAATGATGATTCCGTCTGGACCGGCCATACGAGAACGAATAAAATCGTGCTCTTTAATCATCAGGATGAGCAGCCCGGTGATTTTGTAAATGTGAAGATTACGCACCCGCAGACCTGGGTGTTAAAAGGTATTCGTGTTTAATATGTGTGGAGAGCTCCCTCACCTTGAGGGAGCTTCTGCCGTTTTATCATTAGTGGAGGTGCAGTGCTTACATGGAACTTACGCCCATGATGCAGCAATATCTGGCTACGAAGGAACAGCATCCCGAGGCCATTTTATTTTTCCGTTTGGGTGATTTTTACGAAATGTTCTTTGATGACGCCCGGATTGTGTCCAAGGAACTGAGTCTGACGCTTACAAGCCGCAGTGGCAATGCGGATAAGGCACCGATGTGCGGCGTGCCCTATCATGCCGCCGAAGGCTATATCAATAAGCTTGTGAGCCGCGGCTACAAGGTGGCTATTGCCGAACAGATTGGCGACCCCAAGGCCAAGGGCCTCACGAAGCGCGAAGTCATCAAGATTATCACGCCGGGTACGGTGCTCTCCGAATCTGCGCTCAAGGATTCGGCCAACAACTATATTGCCCTTGTCTATGAAAAGGGCGAACAGATTATCCTGGCAGGTGCCGATATTTCCACCGGCGAATGTTTCTATGGCATTTATGGCGGAGGCAGCAGAGAGCAGATGCTCTATGATGAGCTTTATCGACTGGCTATGCCGGAACTTTTGGTGGTGGGGCAGCCCTCCTTTATGGACAGGCTCAAGGAATTCACGGATTTGCGTCTGCCCGCTACCTCCTATACGCGCATTCCCGAAATTTCTGCGGCAGTAGAGGATCGGATTATCGAGCATTTTGCTGCTGATGTCCGCCCCGCTGATGAGGGGGCAAAAGAGGCGGTGGCAACGCTTCTGGATTATCTCCATGCCACGGTTATGACGGATTTAACCCATCTCAATCAGCTGGCGTTTCTGGATGCTTCGGAAAATCTCGTCATTGACACCTACACCCTGCGCAATCTGGAAATCACGCGCAATCTGCGGGACGGGGGCAAGAAGGATACGCTGCTTGATGTACTGGATTTTACCAATACCGCTATGGGCAGCCGTCTTCTAAAAAAATGGCTGGAATATCCATTGTTAAATATTCTGTCCATTAATCAGCGGTTGGATGCGGTGGAGGAACTCACGAAGGACTTTGCCCTGCGCGGGGGACTTCGTGAGGCCTGCAAGGATATCCATGACTTTGAACGCCTGCTGACCCGCATAGAGGTGGGAACCGCCAACGCCCGTGATTTGATTGCATTGAAAATCTCGCTGATGAGCTTGCCGGCCATCAAAAACAAAATGGCAGAGGTTAAAGCCCATGTCTTGCAGAATTGTCAGAAAAACATTCACCTCTTTGATGATTTGGTGGATTTACTGCAACGAGCCATTGTGGACGAACCGGGCATTTCCCTGCGGGACGGAGGCATCATCAAGAGCGGCTACAATGCGGATTTGGACGAGTACCGCCGCATTGCCCATGACAGTAAATCCATGCTGCAGGAAATCGAGGAGCGGGAGAAGGAAGAAACTGGCATCCGCTCACTCAAAATCGGCTATAACAAGGTTTTTGGCTACTATATCGAAGTGCGCCACAGCGGCGCGGATTTGGTGCCGGACCGCTATATCCGCAAGCAGACATTGGCCAATGCCGAGCGTTATATCACCGAAGAACTCAAGGAATTTGAAACCAAGATTCTCGGTGCGCAGGAAAAAATTGTCAGCATTGAGTACAATCTCTTTACCGAAGTGCGTGAAGTCGTTAAGAGCCGTTTGACAGAGATTCAGGGCACGGCCCATGAAATCGCCATCGTCGATGTGTTGAGCAGCTTGGCGGAGGCAGCCGTTGCCTATAACTATGTACGCCCCCGTATGGCAAATAACGGCGAGATTGATATCAAGGACGGCCGTCACCCGCTGGTGGAACGGATTCTGACGCGCGACCTTTTTGTGCCCAATGACACGAAACTCAACCATAGCAGCTGTGAAATCATGCTGATTACCGGGCCGAATATGGCGGGTAAATCCACATATATGCGGCAGACGGCGCTCCTTACGCTGATGGCGCAGATTGGCAGCTTTATTCCCGCCCGTGAGGCAACGATTTCGCCGGTGGATAGAATCTTTACCCGCATTGGTGCCAGCGATGACCTCGTCAGCGGGCAGAGTACCTTTATGGTGGAAATGAACGAGGTAGCGCAGATACTCAAATACGCCACGAAGAACAGTCTCGTTATCCTCGATGAGATCGGCCGCGGTACCAGTACGTTTGATGGCATGAGCATTGCCCGTGCCGTGATTGAACATATCGAGCAGAAAGTTCATGCCAAGACGCTCTTTGCGACCCATTATCATGAACTCACGGATTTGGAGGACGATATCGTCAAGAATTACTGCGTAGCCGTAAAGGAGCGCGGCACACAGGTGGCCTTCCTGCGGCGTATTGTGCCGGGGGCGGCAGATAAATCCTATGGTATCCATGTGGCGCGGCTGGCAGGGCTTCCTAAAAGCGTGACCAAGCGGGCGGAAGATATTCTCGCCGAATTGGAGTCGGAAGCTGCGGCAGCTGTACCGGCAGCGGAAAATGCCAAGCCGGAAGCCAAGCAGACCACGACATCCCCGGATATGATGGGCTCGCTGTTTGCAAACAGCCTGAGCGATAAATTGCTCGCACTCGATGTCATGACCATGACCCCGCTGGAGGCCATGAATGAACTCTATAAACTGCAAGAGCAGGCGAAAAGAGAGGCAGGACAAATTTAATAAAGTATGGTTTATCGATTGGTATAAGAAAATAGCTTGGTTTTATTGTTTTTCTTTATTATTTACAACGACCTTTTATTGATAATTCTGTATAATTGCGATATAATGTATTTAAATATACCTATAGTGTATAGTTTAGGATAAATCATCAAAAGGCAGCACATGGATGGAAAAATCCTGCTTGACAGGCTATAAGGGTGTATTGCCGATTGAGCAAGTTAGTATAGTTCACGAAAGGATGTGCGTGGATATGGCGATTACACAACAGCAGGCGATTAAAAAGTTGGTTCGTTCCTTGACGATGACGACTAAGACGGGAGAGGCAGCTCTGGACGTTGCGTTGAAACAGTTTGGCTATACAAGTTTTCAGGCTTTAAAAAATCGCCTGAACAAAGACCGCAGTAATTTTTATAGTGGGTACTGGAGTTCAACAACTATCGGTGAAAAATTTCTGATGGATTATTGCGGCATCCGGCTCAATAATAAGGACGTCGGT
>DJYL01000099.1 GCA_002448495.1 Pseudoselenomonas ruminantium
CCAAGCGGTTAAACAGCAGATTGCTGGTCGCAATAAACGAGCCCTCCAACTGACGCTTGCCAATGCCAAAAACTTTGGCCACATAGACCGCCACGGGAAATAATATGTTGATAAGCTCATAAGTCTGCCGCTGCAAAAAAGGCAGATAAAACCAGCCCTTAACAGCCAGTACCATGTTCAAAACCGCCAGCAATGCCCCGCCGCTAAACAAGGCAAACAGCACGCCAACCACCATAGGCAGCGGACTGGCAATTTCTGCCAGACCCAGACGCGCAATATACCAAACGCCATAAAGAAGGACAGAAGCCAGCACGGTAGTCAATGCCAATATAGCGATAAAAAGCCGTTTTTTATGTCTGCCCGGCAATGCAATTTTTTTCTTCTGGGTAGAATCAGTCATCAAAACCTCCAACAACTCTCCCCCTTGCTTCCCATTAAATCAGGCAAATTTTGCCCCATCAGCAAAATCATGACCATTCAGATAGTCAACTGCCCGCATTTTCTTCTTGCCGGGAGCCTGCAATTCCACAATCTCCAAAACTTCATCCCCGGCAGCGACAAAGAGACCAACCTTTTTATCCGCCCGTACCACAGAACCTGCGGGGACACTGGCTTTTTCGCCGGTACGGCGCGTGCGCCAGATTTTATACTTTTCTCCGTCCAAATGGGTGTAAGCACCGGGCCATGAATTCAGCCCACGCACGAGATTATGCACGTCCTGCGCAGATTTTGACCAGTCAATCTGACCGGTAGTTTTCGTCAGCATCGGTGCATAGTTGGATTCAGCCGGCTGCAGCGTGCGCGTAAGCGTGCCATCAGAGAGTTTTTCCAACGTGTCCATAAGAACTTTGGCACCCATGCCCATCAAGCCATCATGCACTTCCTCGAGCGTGGTATCTTCGCCAATCGGGAATTCTGCCTTTAAGAGCATATCCCCGGTGTCAAGGCCCGCATCCATAAACATGGTGGTAACACCGGTCTTTTTCTCACCGTTAATCACACACCACTGCATGGGCGCTGCCCCGCGATAACGCGGCAAAAGCGAGGCATGGACATTGATACAGCCGTATTCAGGAATGTCCAAAATACGCTGAGAAAGAATCTGCCCAAAGGCTACCACAACCATTAAATCCGGTTTCATTTCTTCAAGTTTGGCGGTGAATTCCTCCGTCTTGATTTTCTCCGGCTGGTACACGGGCAGGTCATGTGCTGCTGCCCATGCTTTTACCGGAGATGGCAGCAGCTTCTGCCCGCGGCCCCTAGGCTTATCCGGCTGCGTGATCACCGCCATGACCTCACATTGTTCATGCAGAGCCGCAAGACACGGCACCGCAAACTCCGGCGTGCCCATAAAAACTACGCGAAATTTCTTCACGACTGATTCCCCCTGTGCACACTGGTGGCAATATCGATAAAGAGCCGGCCTTCCAGATGGTCAAGTTCATGCTGAATGCAGCGGGCCAGAAGCCCCGTGGCGGTCAAATGCTGAATCTTGCCCCGGCGGTTCATGAATTCCACCTTCACCTTGGCAGCGCGCGTCACTTCACCATAAATCTCCGGCACAGAAAGGCATCCTTCCGTATCAACGACCTCGCCTTCCTTGAACGTAATTTTCGGATTGATTAATTCCAACAGGCCATGTTCATCCTGACAATCAATAACCACCAGACGGATGTTCTTGCCCACCTGTGGCGCAGCCAGCCCCACACCATCATGCTCATACATGGTCTCGGCCATGTCATCCATCAGCTTTTTAAGCTTTTTATCTATGCGCTCTACAGGTACAGAAACCTGCTTCAGGACGGGATTGCCCGCCTTTAACACTTCTAATAATGCCATATATTCTCCTTACTTCTTGTTCAACTTACCTGCACCCACAGCGATTTGCAGCACCGTTTCCCCGGCTTTTTTGAGGGATTCCAAAGGCAGGTATTCAAAACGGCCATGGAAGTTGGCTCCGCCAGTGAAGATATTCGGACAGGGCAGACCCATAAAGGACAGGCGGGCGCCGTCCGTACCACCGCGAATCGGCTGTACGTCGGGTTCTACACCGGCAGCCTTCATGGCTTCCTTAGCCAGCTCTACCACATACATATTGCCGTCTTCAATCTTTTCCAGCATATTGAAGTACACGTCATGGTGCTTCACTTCCACGCGGCCTTCGCCATACTTTTTGTTGAAGAATGCGGCCATGGTATCGAGGTATGCCTTGCGTTCCTCGAACTTCTCGCGGTTATGGTCACGAATCAGCATGCTCATCGTGCAGGTTTCCACATCACCGCTCATCTTATAGACATGGAAGAACCCTTCATGGCCTTCCGTGTATTCCGGTTTTTCCCCGGCGGGCAGCATCTGCTGCCATTCGCAGGCCATCGAGAGCGCATTAATCATCTTGCCCTTGCCGTCACCGGTATGCACGCTGACACCGTGGAACGTGATGGTCGGATTGGCTGCGTTGAAGTTTTCATACTCCAGCCCGCCCAGTTCGCCGCCATCAATGGTATAGGCAAAATCAGCGGCAAATTTTTCTACATCGAAGCGGTCAGCGCTGCGGCCCGTTTCCTCATCCGGCGTAAAGCCGATGCGGATTTTGCCATGCTTCACTTCCGGATGCTGCACAAGATACTGCATAGCGCTGACAATCGCCGTCACACCAGCTTTGTCATCAGCGCCTAAAAGGGTCGTACCATCCGTGAACATGATATCCTGTCCCTGATACTTCAGAACCTCCGGGAATGCCTTGGTCGAGAAAATAATATTCTTCTCCGCATTGAGCACGATATCCTTACCATCATAATTTTTCACAATCTGCGGTTTGATATCCTTGCCGGAAGCGGACGGGCTGGTATCCACATGCGCAATAAAACCAACGGTTGGCGCTTCTTCCATGCCATTAGCGGGCAAAGTTGCCATCACATAACCATGATTATCGAGTTCCACTTCACTAAGCCCGATTTCTTTCAGTTCCTCAGCTATGTGCTTGGCGAGCACCATCTGTCCCGGCGTACTGGGGCAAGCCTGATCGTTGTCCTCATCAGACTGCGTATCAAAGCTTACATAATCCTTAAACCGTTTCACTAAAATATCCATGCTTAATTCCATGAAAAACACCTCGAATAAATTTTGTTCGTTTCATACAACTTATCATTATAGCATAACTGGCTATAGTAAAAAAGCCCCTCATACGTTATAATATGAAGGGCAAAACATTATTTAGGAGACTTAGTATGCATCAGTATTTATTTTTTATCGGTGATTTTCCTGTACGCGCTTACGGACTTGTCATATCCCTGTCCATTATGCTGGCTACCGGTGTCGGCTATTTTCTGGCCAAGCAGGATGGCCGCGGAGCAGAAAAACATCTTGTGGATCTGGGCATTTACTGCGGTCTTGCCGGACTTCTGGGAGCCCGCCTTTGGGATGTGTTCTTCTTCGACTGGGATTATTACTCCCACCACTTAACCGAATTGTTCAATGTCTGGCAGGGGGGCATGGCCATCCAAGGCGGCATATTTCTTGGTGTACTCACGGGCGTTTTTTACTGCCGCCATCATAAGCTGGACACACTACACCTGATGGATGTACTGGCTCCGGCCATCGTCTTAGGTCAGGCTTTGGGACGCTGCGCCAATCTCTTAAACGGTGATGCTTTCGGTGCGCCCACCGGCAGCAGCTTCGGCATTGTCTACCCCGCTACGACTCTTGCCGCCCATACTTACGGCAGTCAGCCTCTTTGGCCTGCAGAAATCTGGGAAGGACAGCTCGATATCGTCATCTTCGCCTTGCTGCTCATCTACCGGGCCACTATAAAACACGCCAAAGGACAATGCTTTGCCCTCTATGTCATGCTCTACTGCGCCGCCCGCTTCGGTCTGGAATTTTTACGCGGTGACTATGCCGAAAAAGTTCTGGGCTTTATGACCAGCGGCCAGACCACCAGTGCCATAGGCTTTATTATCGCACTTGTTTGCTTTATCGTGGCTAAAAAATTTACTTCCCCTTC
>DJYL01000148.1 GCA_002448495.1 Pseudoselenomonas ruminantium
GTTTTTGACTGTCGTGATTCAGCTAGTGGTCATTAAGCGGCATTTGGATACCTTTATCCTGCCGATTATCTTGATGTTGGTGAGTATTGGTCTGGTGGAAATTGCCCGGCTGAAGCCGGCATTGTTGCTGCGGCAGATGCAATGGCTGTGCATAGCCATGCTGGTCATGTTCATGGTTATCCGCCTATGGCCGAGGATAAAACGCATGCTCAACTACCCCTATCTGCTGGGGATTGGCTGTGTGCTTCTTTTGGGCCTGCCGCTCATCTTTGGTACGGAAATTGGAGGCAGTAAGAATTGGCTGGTATTAGGCCCGGTATCGTTGCAGCCTTCGGAGTTTGGCAAAATCGTGCTGCTGTTTTTTCTGGCCGCCTATCTTTCTGACCATCGGCGGGTTCTAAGTTTGCCCGCACATAAATTTTTCTTTCTGCGTCTGCCGTCCCTGCGTTTTATCGCGCCCCTTATTTGCATTTGGGGCATGGCGGTGCTCATGTTCGTTGTGGAAAAGGATTTGGGTTCGGCTCTGTTGTTCTTCGGTATGGCGGTGCTTATGACCTATATGGCTACAGGCAGTAAGTCCTATGTGTTTTTGGCATTGGCTTTTATGGGCGTGGCTGCGGCAACAAGCTATGCGATGTTTGGTCATGTGCGGGTGCGCTTTGATATCTGGCTTGACCCTTGGGCCGACCCTAACGGCATGGCTTATCAGGTGGTACAGTCGCTCTTTGCCATTGGCACGGGCGGTTTGTGGGGGACGGGCTTTGGTTTTGGTCATCCCGGTTTTATCCCTGAGGTGCATACGGATTTCATTTTCTCGGCTATTGTGGAGGAAATGGGGCTGGCCGCAGGTTTGATGCTGATTGTCTGCTATGCCCTGCTGTTCTGGCGGGGGATAAAAGGTGCGCTGAAGCTGAAAAATGCCAGTGAGGCATTATTGATGGCAGGCTGTGGCGTGTTGCTCCTGTTGCAGATGTTTATCATTGTTGCCGGTGTGACCAAGTTCCTGCCGCTTACGGGCATAACCTTGCCTTTTGTAAGCTATGGCGGCAGTTCCATGGTTTCCAGCTTTATTTTACTGGCCATGCTGTTATCATTAACCAAGGAGCAGAAAAATGTCTGATTGGAAGTTAAGACGGCAGATTGTGCAGGTTGGTGCTTTTCTGCTCGTCATGGTGGCTGTGCTTTCCCTTTATATTAGCTATTTAGTGATATGGGAAGGGAAAGAACTGGCTGAAAATCCGTTGAATATGCGGGCGGCTGCTGCGAAGGCTGATATACGCCGGGGAACGATTTTTGATGCTCATGGCAGGATATTGGCGCAGACGCAGAATGATGGCTCCCGAACATACCCCTTGGGACAAGTTATGGCTCATCTTACCGGATATAATGGAGAAAATATCGGCAGTGCAGGTCTGGAAGGTCATGCCAACAGGGAACTGTTGGGACTGACCGCCGATATGAGCCGCTTGGGGCCTGTTGCGCAGCTTTTACAGACGGACAGGGGCAATGACATTAAGACCACCATAGAAGCAGATGCACAGCAGGCAGCTTATGACGGACTGGCCGGCCGCAAGGGAGCGGTTGTGGTTCTGGATGCAGATACCGGTGCAGTGCTGGCTATGGTCAGCTCTCCTGCTTATGACCCCAACAATGTGGAGGCGAAATGGAAGGAACTTTCCCAGTCTGCCGATGGCGCACTCTTGAACCGCACGGTGCAGGGGCTGTATCCGCCGGGGTCTACCGTCAAACCCATGATTGCCGATGCAGCGCTGACCGAAGGGGTTACGAACGAACAGGAGATTTTTGATTGCACAGGTGTTCTGGATGTGGGTGGTGGACATTCCATTCAGGAAAGCCATGGGGAAGTTCACAACAAAGTGGATTTGCGGAAAGCCCTTACGGAATCCTGTAATGTGACTTTTGGCACATTAGGTATGCGCCTTGGCGATGATAAACTGAAAAAAGTCTTTAATCGTTTTGGTTTTGACAAGTCCATTGGCGGGGAAATCGTTATGACCAGTTCCCATCTGCCGGACTTCGGCAGTTTGGGAAGCGGTGATCAGGCACAGACAGCCATTGGTCAGAGTTCACTTTTGGTTACGCCTATGCACATGGCTATGATGGCTTCAGCATTTGTCCATGGTGGCGTAGTGATGAAACCCTATCTCGTGCAGGAGGTTGTTACTCCCGGTGGTTTGGTGGTACATAGTGCCAGTCCCGAAAAGTGGCTGACAGCAACTACGGAGAACATGGCGGCCAAGATTTACAGTTATATGGAAGATGTGGTCACCAAGGGCACCGGCAAAGCGGCGCAGGTCAGCGGCGTGGAAGTGGCTGGCAAGACCGGTACGGCAGAGAATCCGCAGGGCGAAGACCATGCCTGGTTTATCGGAACCGCCAAACTGCGCAATCGCAATATTGCCTTTGCCATCATTGTGGAAAACGGTGGCGGCGGCGGCAAAGTAGCAGCACCAATAGCCCGAAAAATAATCCTGAGTTTACAGAACTAATGTTATATAGAATAAGCCTTGGGGAAGGAGAAATTCAATGAACCAGCGTGTCTTGGACAATCGATACGAATTGCAGGAACTTATTGGCGGCGGCGGTATGGCTGACGTGTATAAAGCCAGAGATATCCTGCTTGACCGCATTGTGGCGGTGAAAATCCTCCATGAACAATTTAAGCGGGATACGGAGTTTATCCAAAAGTTCCACAGGGAAGCACAGGCTGCAGCCAAATTATCTCATCCGAATATCGTCAATATCTATGATGTCGGTGTAATGGGCGATGACCATTATATTGTCATGGAATATGTACCCGGCAGCACCTTGAAGGACCGCATCAAGCAGGAAGGTCATTTAAGTGTAGAGGACGCACTGCGGGTAGCCAAAGATATTGCCAGTGCACTGGCTCATGCTCATGCCAATAATCTGGTGCATTGTGACATCAAACCACATAATATCCTGATGATGCCGGATGGCAGCGCCAAGGTTGCCGATTTTGGCATTGCCCGGGCCGTGACGGAATCCACCATGACCTATACGGGAAATGTGGTGGGCTCGGTGCATTATTTCTCTCCGGAGCAGGCCAAGGGAACCATGATTACACCGCGTTCCGATGTATATGCTCTGGGCGTGGTCTTGTATGAAATGCTGACTGGTCAATTGCCGTTTACAGGGGAAACGCCGGTGAGCATTGCCATGAAGCATTTGCAGGAACAGCCTCGTTCGGTGCGCCAGCTTGATGAGTCCATTCCGCCGGTGGTAGAGGCCATTGTGGCCAGAGCCATGCAGAAGGACGCTAATATGCGGCCGAGCAGCAGCGAATTGGTTCAAGACATTGCACAGGCACAGCAGATGATTGGTGGTTTTGGTACTGGCACAGTTGATCCCTATGCTACGCAGATTCTGCCCCGCATAAAGGAATCTATGCCCGTGAGCCGCAGCGATCGTTATGCGCAGCCGGTATACGAGGAAGAAGAACCGGCAGAAAAATCCGTTTTCAAGTCGAAGAAGTTTGTCGCAGGTCTGGTACTGGTGCTGATGATGGGCTTCTTTGTCGGTGCTTTTTTGAGCTTCGGCAAATTCTGGAGTACGGCGGAAGTGGAAGTGCCGGATGTTACCGGCAAACAGATGACTTTGGCCAAGCAGATTTTGGAAGATAAACGCCTGCGGGTTAAGATAGATGAAGAATTTAGTGCGGATGTTCCTGCCGGTATGGTGATTTCGCAGGATCCCGAGGGCGGTGCCAAGGTCAAAGAGGAACGCACGATTACCATTAAGGTCAGCAAGGGCGGCGAAAATATCGAAATGCCCGATGTGCGCGGCTTAAAACAGGCAGATGCCATTGCCAAAATCGAAAAGATGGGCTTAAAGGTAGGCCGTATTTCGGAGCGCACTTCCGATGAGGAAGAAGCTGGTGTGGTCATTGCTTCCGACCCGCGGGCAGGTACCCGGGTAACGAAAGGCGAAACCGTTGATTTGGTTATCAGCAAGGGCAAGAAAGAAAAGAAGGCCTCTGTGCCGGATGTAACCGGACTGCCGTTGGAAGCTGCCCGTAAGACGCTGACCAGTGCAGGCTTCAAGGTTGGCAGTGTGGAAAAGAAGGCCAGCAGGCAGGCCGCAGGTACGGTTATCAGCCAAAGTCCCAGCGGCGGTGCAGAAGCGCTTTCCGGTGAATCCATTCATCTTGTGGTAGCCGAAGTTGGCAAGGCCGATGAGGATAAGACGGATAATACAACGAAAAAAGACAGTGGCAAGCAGGAGACAGCCGCGCCTAAGCCGAATGAAACGACAAAGAGCCGTTAAGTTGATGGATTGAATAGGGAGGAGCATTTATGCGACTGGAAGAAGGCCGGGTAATCAAGGCCTATAACAGCTTCTTCTATGTACAGACGGAAAACGAACTGGTCTCCTGTAAACTGCGGGGCAAGTTCAAAAAGACCCGCAAAAGTCAGGGCGTGGTGCCCGGCGATAAGGTGCTTATCGCAAAGCTATCCGATGGTACGGGCGTGGTGGAAGAACAGCTGCCGCGAGACAGTCTGCTGCGCCGTCCGGCTGTAGCCAATGTCACGCAGGTAATTCTGACTTTTGCGGCTGCCCAGCCGGATTTGCATCCGCTGCTCTTAAACCGTTTTTTGGTGCTGGCCGAGTGGTCGGGATTAAAGAATATCCTGATCTGTGTGAATAAGACGGATTTGTACCGTGGTGACCGTGCCGCTTTTTTGCAGCTCTATGAGCAGGCAGGTTACCGGGTTCTGCGCGTGTCGGCCAAGGAAAATCTGGGCATTGCTGAATTGCGGCAGGTGCTGTCCGGCGAGACCACGGTCTTTGCCGGGCCGTCCGGTGTGGGTAAGTCCTCGCTTCTCAATGCGCTTGATGCTAATTTATCCTTAGCGACAGGACAGGTCAGTGATAAGATTAAGCGGGGACGGCATACTACCCGCGTAGCCGAGCTTTTGCCTTATGAACAAGGCTTTATCGTGGATACACCGGGCTTTAGTGCTATGGAGTTAGGTGAAATTCCACTCGCTGAACTGGCAAACTTTTTCCCTGAATTCCGTCCCTATCTGGGGCAGTGCCGCTTTGCTCCCTGCAGTCACACCCATGAGCCGGACTGCGGCATTAAAGAAGCTTTGGCAGCCGGGAAAATTTCAAATGAGCGTTATGAAGCCTATCAGGCCATATACAAAGAAATTCAGGAAGCGCAACAAATGAAACGAAAGAAGGAATATAAATGATTAAGATTGCACCCTCCATTTTGTCGGCAGATTTTGCTCATCTGGCAGACGAAGTAAAGAAGGTTACGGATGCCGGTGCTGAATATATCCATATTGATGTTATGGACGGCAGCTTTGTGCCGAATATCACTTTAGGCTCATTGGTGGTCAAATCTTTGCGCCCGACCAGCAAGGCGGTTTTTGATGTACATCTCATGGTGGAACATCCGGAAACCCATATTGAAACCTTTGCTGAAGCAGGCGCGAATATCATTACCTTTCATTGGGAAGCTGCCCGTCACCATCACCGCATCATTCAGCAGATTAAGGCCGCCGGCTGCAAGGCCGGTATTGCGCTGAATCCAGGTACGCCGCTTTCCATGATTGAAGAAATTCTGCCCGATGTGGACATGGTGCTGATTATGACGGTTAACCCCGGTTTTGGCGGACAGAAGTTTATCGAATCACAGCTGGAAAAGATTCATATGCTTTACCATACGATTAAGGATATGGGCTTTACCTGCGATATCGAAGTGGATGGCGGCATCAATGCCGAAACCAGCAAACTGGTGCAGGAGGCCGGTGCCAATGTATTGGTAGCAGGTTCGGCTGTTTATGGTGCTGAAGATGTGGCCGCAGCGATTAAGGCTATTCGTGGTTAAGTGAGGAGAGGTAAGAAATGGCAAAAGAAAAGGCAGTAGTCCTGCTATCTGGTGGTCTGGACAGCTGCACCTGTATGGCTGTGGCTAAGGAAGCAGGCTATGAGGTTTATCCCATCAGTTTCAACTATCATCAGCGCCACAGCATTGAGCTGGAGGGCGCGAAGAAAATTGCAAACTTCTACAATGTGCCCAAGCATTTGATTATCGAAACCAATATGGAGGCCATTGGCGGTTCGGCGCTGACCGACAGCCAGATTGATGTACCGGATGGAGATGTAAACCGGGAGGATGTGCCCATCACCTATGTACCCGCCCGGAATCTGATTTTCCTGTCTTATGCTATGGCCTATGCGGAAGTTGTGGGAGCAACCCATGTTTATATCGGTGTAAATTCCATAGATTACTCCGGCTATCCGGACTGCCGTCCGGAATTTATCCAGAAGTTCCAGTCCTTGGCTGATTATGCCACCACGGCTACGGCAGTTAAGGGCACGAAAATCACGATTGAAACGCCGCTGCAGGATTTGTCCAAAAAGGAAATCGTGCAGTTAGGCTCGAAACTTGGCGCACCATTGCAGTTTACCCATAGCTGCTACAAGGGCGGAGAAAAGGCCTGTGGTGTCTGCGACAGCTGCAAACTGCGCCTGCAGGGCTTTGCCGAAGCCGGCGTAGAAGACTCGGTAGAATACGAAACGAGGAACTAAAATGCAGGACGTACAAAACCGCCAGGATAAACGCGGTATTGCCATCCAGAAGGTAGGCATTAAGGAAGCCCATCTGCCCTTTCTGATTAAGACCAAAGAGGGCGGCTATCAGCAGGTACTCGCAAGAGTGCGCTTTACGGTAGCTCTGCCGAGCCAGTACAAGGGTACGCATATGAGCCGTTTTTTGGAAATTCTGATGCCTTGGAGCAAAAAGCCGCTGGCGGAAACGGAAATGGAAGCCATGCTGTCCGAGGCTTTGGAGCGGCTGGAGGCACATTCTGCGGAAGTGGAGCTTTCCTTCAAGTATTTTGTGGATAAGGTAGCCCCCGTAAGCCACCGCACTTCCGTGCTGGATTTGGACTGCTGTTTCACGGGGCGCAAGGAAAAGAACAAGCCGATGGAATTTCAGCTGGGGGTGGAGGTTCCCTTTACTTCCCTTTGTCCCTGCAGCAAGGAAATTTCCAGCTATGGCGCGCACAATCAGCGTTCTGTGGCCCGCATTCAACTGCGCTTCAAGGATGGTTATGACTGCATCTATATTGAGGATTTGGCTGAGTTGGTGGAAAAACAAGGGTCGTCGCCCATTTATCCGCTCCTCAAGCGGGAGGATGAGAAATTTGTCACCGAAGCCGCTTATGAAAATCCCAAGTTTGTGGAGGATATTCTGCGGGACACGGTACTGGTTTTGCGTGATATTGAAGGCTTAGGCTGGTTTTCCGTGGAATGTGAGAACTATGAGTCCATTCACAATCACAGTGCTTATGCGGCACATGAGGAAGAACTATAACTATCCCAAGGGACGGTTTGCATGAGTAAAGTTTACAAACGGTTTATTGTGCTTATCCTGCTGGTGGTCGTTATCTCCGGCGTGGTTATCTATACAACCGTTGATATCAATACCCTGAAAAATCTAAATCGTTTTCAACCCTGGTCGATTGGGCTGGCTGTGCTGGCGGTAGGGCTGGGGATGTTCTTTGACGGCAGCCGCCTGATGCATATGGTTAAGATTTCCCATGAAAAGATAACCCTGTATCAGGCTGTACAGGTGGTTTTTGGCAATTACTTTTTGGCACTCTTAACGCCGGGAGCAACCGGCGGGGCTGTGGCGCAGCTGATGTTTTTGCGCCATGCAGGGGTGCCTACGGGCAAGGCCACAGTGCTTGTTATTGTGCGTACGCTCTTGTCCATCTTCTTTTTGGTGCTCTGTATGCCCTTTATTTTCCTGCATGATGAGGGAATCTTGCCGGGCATTTCCAATCAGACCTTGATGGTGATTACTCTTACGGCCTTTGTGGTCATCATTGCCATTGTGGCGGGGGCACGGCAGGGAACGTTGGATTACTTTGTTATCCGCTTCACCCGCCATATGAAAAACAGCCGCCGCCGCAAGGTCTTTGCCTTTTACCGCGATACGAAATGTGCTATTGCCCTGCTTTTGCAGTCACCATGGAAAATGCTGCTGGTCTTTGTGGAGTCCGGGCTGAACCTCCTGTGCATCTATGCCATTGTGCCCTGTCTGCTGCTGGGCTTAGGCGTTACCGATGTCGACTGGTATACGGTCATGGGGCGTATGATTTTTCTCAATATGCTGCTGTACTTCACGCCGACTCCCGGCGGTTCCGGTGTGGCAGAGGGCGGTTTCGTGCTTTTGTTCAGTGAAACAGTGCCTGCGGGGACTGTGGGCATTATCGCCGTCTGCTGGCGTCTGATTGCCGAATATATTCCCTTCCTGATTGGGCTATATTACACATTAACGGTATTTGGCCGCGACTTCCTGAGCCGTCAGCTGAATAAGTAGGTGAATTTATGGCAAAAAAATTACGTTCCGGCTATACCACCGGCGCCTGTGCGGCTGCCGGTGTCAAAGCCGCCCTGCTCTATGAACAGGGTGAAGATTGGGATAGCATAGAACTCCGTGCCCTAGATGGCACGGAGCTTCTTATACCCGTGAAAAATGTTGTCAAAGATGAACGGGGGATTACCGCTGAAGTGGTGAAATTTTCCGGTGATGACCCGGATATTACCAATGGTGTATCGGTATTTATCACAATCCGCCATTTGGCAGATGCTTTGCCGGAAGTGGTATTTAAGGCGGGAGCAGGTATTGGTACGGTGACGAAGCCCGGCTTGTCTGTGCCTGTAGGGGAACCGTCCATCAATCCCGGCCCGCGGCAGTTAATCCGTAATGTTGCAGCCGAGGTATTGGGGACGGATAAAATCCCTTTGGAAGTTACAATTTCCATTCCGGCAGGTGTGGAACTGGCAAAGCAGACACTTAATCCCATTTTGGGCGTGGAGGGCGGCATATCCGTTATCGGTACTACAGGAGTTCTGCGCCCCATGTCCGAGGAGGGCTTCAAAAATTCCTTGGTGCCGCAGATTGATGTGGCGAAAGCGGCGGGGTTCGACTCGTTGATTTTTGTGCCCGGCAAAATCGGGGAACGGTTGGCGGGCAAATGGCACTTGCCTGCGCAGGCTATGGTGCAGACCAGTAACTTTATCGGCTTTATGCTGGAGGCGGCGCAGCAGCGGGAGATAAAACGTGTACTGCTGTTCGGACATATCGGCAAGCTGGTCAAGGTGGCGGCGGGCTGTTTTTATACGCATAATCGCATTGCCGATGGCCGGCTGGAAACCATCGCGGCCTATGGCGCGGCTATGGGGCTTAGTACCCGTGATGTGCAGGCAGTTCTAAATGCCAATACCACGGAAGATGCTTTGGCTGTGTTGGCAAGAGCAGGCTTAAAGAATGTGGTCTGTCAGCATTTGGCTGAGCGTGCCAGCCTGCGCGCCGAGCGTTATCTCTTTCAGAAGATGCAGGTGGGTACGGTTATGGTCACCATGACGGGGGAACTTTTGGGCATGGACGAAACAGCTGTAAGTATTTGCCGGGAATTAGGCGGGGAGGTGCCGGATGGAAGTGCAGAATAAAATTATCGTTGTGGGTATTGGCCCCGGCAATCCGGATTATATTGTGCCTAAAGGGCTTGAAGCCATCCGGCAGGCAAAGTTTCTCGTGGGGGGCAGACGAGCCTTGGCGCAGTTTGCTGCGGACGGGCAGGAAACCTGTTCGATAACCGCTGATATTCAGGGCGTAATGAACTTTATTCGCGATAAGACAGCAATGGATAATGTCGTGGCTATGGTATCCGGCGACCCTGGCTATTATTCTCTGCTGGATGCCCTGCGGCGGGAATTTCCCGCAGAACGGATAATGGTAATTCCCGGTATCAGCGCCATGCAGTATGCCTTTGCCCGCCTGGCCCTGCCCTGGCATGATGCTGTGCTGGCCAGCTTTCATGGGCGCACGCCTGCAGCACAGGATATTGCTTACCGGCAGGGAAAAATATTGGGCCTGCTCACCGATAGCAAATATAATTCACAGACCATCGCCGAAATTTTGCTTAAAGCAGGTTGGCCGGAAGTGCAGACATTACATATCTGCAGCCGTCTGTCCTATGACGATGAAACAATCGTGACCACAACACTGGGCGAGGCAATTAACCTGCCTGCCGTATCGCATTGCATTTTGATTGTGGCATAAAATATCCCCCCGGGGGGCTTGTGCGGAAATCGTATTAACTGTTATTATCGAAATGAGACTAATTTTCGATGATAAGGAGTTTTGCTGTGCGATTACAACAAGAAGACAGACATTATTTGGGCATAGCCATGCCTGCCGCCTTGGAAGGGCTCTTTATGGTATTGCTTTCTTCGGTGGACATCATCATGGTGGGCGTGCTCGGAACAGCGGCCATTGCGGCTGTGAGCATCTTTACCCAGCCACGCATGATGCTTCTGTGCGTGGTGCGTTCGGTGGCCTCGGTGCTGACCTTGCTTACTGCCCGCAAGTTTGGGGAGAAGAAATTACAGGAAGTGCCTGCGCTGCTTGCGCGGACACTTTTTTGTATGCTCATTCTGATGGGCGTGCTCCATGTGCTTTTCTTCCTGCATTTAGAGGGGATTCTAAGCTGGATGGGAGCCAAGGAGGAATATATGGCGGCGGCGTTGGCTTATGGTGATATTGCTCTGGTCGGCGTGTTTTTGACGACGTTATCCACCATTCTGCAGGCTGTGCAACTAGGGTATGGCCATACTAAACAGGTTATGAGTGCCAATGTGCAGGGCAATGTGGTGAACATTATCGCCAACGCTCTGCTGATTTTTGGGCTGGGCCCTTTCCCCGAAATGGGGGTAGTTGGTGCGGCTGTGGGTACGGTTATCGGTACAGGCTGGACATTGGGCGTTACAGGCTATCAGCTAAAGAAAAGCGAATGGTCAGGCTGGGGCAGTTTTTGGCCGACGCGCGCGTATTTTCAGGAATTTCTGCCGGTCTTTGGCGGCGTGTTCAGCGAGCAGGGCTTTGAGCGCATCGGCATGGTACTCTATACGCGCATGGTCGCGGAACTCGGAACCGCGGCCTATGCCGTCCATGCCATCTGCATGAACTTCTGCGATTTTTATTACTGCTTTGCGGGCGGCCTGGGCAAGGCCAATATGGTGATGGCGGGGCATGCCCATGGGGCAGGTGATTGGAGTTACTGGCAACGGCAGCTGCGGGCAGGGCTCAAGTGGAGCTTTGTGTTCTCGCTGATTTCCTTTGCCGCCACCTATGTACTGCGGGAGGAAATCTTTGGCCTTTATTCCCATGAGGCAGAGCTTCTGCCGCTAGGGGCGTTGATTATGATTTTCGTGGCGGCGGTGAGTTTCCCCGAAGCGCATGCCATGGTCTGCGCTGGAGTCCTTCGGGGCAGCGGCAAGACCAGTCAGGTGGCGGCCTATTCCTTTGTAAGCATCGCCTTCTTGCGTCCGCTGATTACGGCGTTTTTCCTGCAGGTGCTCGACTTGGGGCTGGCAGGAGCATGGCTGGCCCTTGCGATTGACCAGTCACTTAGGGCTTCCTGTGCGTCATTTTTGCTCTGGCGGCTCTGGAAAGCCCGCCCGCAAATTGTCTGTGACTCTTGACACAAAATGGGCGAAATGATAAAATTTTATTTGTCTTATTGTGTATTGAGAGTTGTTATTAATATAGATTGAATCAGGTGTCGGAAGACTTAATAGAGAATCCGGTAAAAGCCGGAGCGGTCCCGCCACTGTAACAGGGAGTCATATCGCAGATAAGTCACTGGAGAGGGGAAAGCCTCTTTGGGAAGGCGCGATATGATGATGAACTGAAGCCAGGAGAACTGCCTGATTGACAATCACCGCAAGAAACATTGCTGTTTCTTACACCCGCGAGCGATGGGGATGGGGATTTTACTGGAGTTTGTTACGGTGAGCCTGTCTGCATTTTTATGCGGACAGGCTTTTTTTATTTTTTTTAGGAACTGGCAATCTAAAATTTATTTATGAACAGTTCCTTAGGGAGTGTGGATGATTTTGCAAAAACTTGTGAGCAAATTGTCGCAAATGCTGATAACTCTTGTGGGCGTCAGCTTTCTGACATTTTGTTTGACCTATCTGGCACCGGGCGACCCGGCAGCGATGCTTTTGGAGGCCGGTGACACGATTGTGTCGCAGGAAACCTTGGACAAGACCAGGGCGGAGCTGGGGCTTGATAAGCCGTTCCTCGTGCAGTATGTCAACTGGGCCGGAGGCGTTCTCCATGGGGATATGGGCATGTCTTACTCGGCGAAGAAACCGGTAACGGATAAATTGCTCGAAGGCTTTGCCGGAACCCTGACCCTTGCGGCGGTGACCATTGTGTTTGTCCTGCTGATTTCCCTGCCGCTCGGGATATGGTCGGCGGTCCACCGCAACGGCTGGCAGGATTATCTGGTGCGGGCGATTTCGTTTATCGGCGTGTCCATGCCGACCTTTTGGCTGGGGCTTATCTTTCTCTATGTGTTCGGTCTGAAATTAGGCTGGTTCCCGATTGCCAAATCCGCGGTGACGGCACAGGGCATTGTCCTGCCGGCACTGACCTTGGCACTATATATGTCCTCGAAATACATCCGGCAGGTGCGCACGGTGTTTTTGGAGGAGTTACAGCAGGATTATGTGGTGGGTGCAAGAGCGCGCGGCCTTTCGGAGCGCGCCATTCTTTGGAAACATGTTCTGCCCAATGCGGTGCTGCCACTCATTACACTTTTGGGCATGTCCATTGGCTGGCTTCTGGGTGGTGTGGCCGTAATCGAAATGGTGTTCTCCTGGCCGGGTATCGGCAATATGGCGGTGCGGGCAATAGCCATGCGGGATTATCCGCTGATTGAAGGCTTTGTCCTTTGGATTTCCATTGTGTACATGGCCATCAACGCCTTGGTGGATTTGTCCTATGTCTACCTTGACCCGCGTCTGAAGAAGGAGGCCCGGTGATGACGGTTTTTCGGGAAAATAAGTTATTTGCTTTTTATACGGGGCTGGTCGTGTTGATTGTTCTGCTGGCTGTCTTTGCTCCATACCTTGCGCCGCAGGACCCGATGGCAGGCAATATGAAATTGGTTCTGCAAACGCCGTCAGCGGAGCATTTTCTGGGCACGGATAAACTCGGACGGGATATTTTCTCCCGCATCCTCTGCGGCACGCAGATTTCCCTCTTTATGGCTCTGTGTCTCGTGGCCCTGATTGCCTTTGTCGGCACGTTGGTTGGCGTGCTGGCCGGTTTCTTTGGCGGCTGGCTCGAGACGATTCTCATGCGCTTTGCCGATATGATGCTGGCGTTCCCTGGTATCGTGCTGGCGATTGCCATTGCGGGTATTTTGGGGGGAAGCGTGGTCAATACCATTTTGGCCCTGCTCGTGGTCAGCTGGGCCAAATATGCCCGTCTGGTGCGCAGTCTGGTGCTCCGCCTTAGAAATCAGGATTTTATTCAGGCGGCCAAAATTCAGGGAGCGAAGACCCGCAGCATCCTCTGGCGCCATATCCTGCCCAATGTCCTGCCGATGGTCGTGATTACCGGGGCTATGGACATCGGTACCATGATGATGGAAATAGCGGGACTCTCTTTTCTGGGCTTTGGTGCGCAGCCGCCGACGCCGGAGTGGGGCCTGATGCTCAACGAGGGCCGTCAGTATATCCAGACGGCGCCTTGGCTGATGATTTATCCGGGTCTGGCCATCTTTATTGTCGTAGCCGTATTCAATCTGTGGGGAGACAGCCTGCGGGATGTTCTCGACCCACGGCAGGAATAATATATTTTTATAAAGGGGTAGATGTTTGAGATGAAAATGTTCAACACGAAGAAGTTATGGAAGGCCGTCAGCCTCGGCCTGTGCGGCGCAGCACTGACCGTTATGCTGGCCGGCTGCGGTGCGGATAACAGCAGCAGCGCCGACAAGGGCGTACTGAAAGTTGGCGTGACGAACTTTGCCGATACGCTCGAACCCACGCAGAATTTCTTTGGCTGGGTCGTTATGCGTTATGGTCTGGGCGAATGCCTGACGAAATTCGATGACAAGATGAACGTACAGCC
>DJYL01000184.1 GCA_002448495.1 Pseudoselenomonas ruminantium
ATGTGAGCTGATGGCTGTACGCCGCTTTGTGGCGGCAGAGGGGCAGTGGATGGAGGACAGCAGGCCTACCTCGATAGAGCAGCTGCTCAAAATAGAACTGAATGGAAAAATCATCAGTGAAGCCCTGTGTTCTCCGGGGGATAAGCTGGATTTGGCTGTGGGACAGCTGGCGCAGAGAGGCTTCCTGCAACGGGCAGAGGATATTGTACATCTGCAAATGGCAGAGGGCATGGCACTTGTGGAAACCACGGATATGGCGCAGGCCAAAGCCGCGCACGCTGGCAAAAATCCCCGTTATTACAGACTGTCCCGCCTGCGCACCTTTCAGGCACCGCCTGTTCCGGCAGATGGCGTTTGTGTGGAGGCTGCTAAAGCCCTGCAGGTGGCAAATACCTTGCTGGGGGAGCTGGCCGCTACCCATGAACGCACAAACGGCGTACACAGCGGCGTGCTTTATGACCCGCAGGCCGCTAAGATTCTCGTGTTCCGGGAGGATATCGGGCGTCACAACGTCTTTGACAAGCTCTATGGCTGGGCTGTGCGCCATGATGTGAGGATGAAGGATAAGCTTTTGGTGTTCAGCGGGCGCTGCTCCACGGAGATGATGCTGAAACTCTGGCGTATGGATTGCCGGATGGTGCTGGCTAAATCCGTGCCTACCACCTTGTCACTGGAACTGGCGGACAAACTGGGCATAACCCTGATGGCCCGTCTGACACCGGAGGGATTTTCGGTGTATACCCATCCTGAACGGGTGAAGTGAAAAAAAGAAAAAAATTTTCCTTTTCCCGATACTTTTTTTGCATAAAATCATAAATCATTTATATCGAGTTCCATAAAATTTATTCATGTAGGGGAATGGGAGAGATATAAGGATGGATGATTTTAGATATTGAGAAATGTGTATTGTAAGAAGGAGGAAGTTTTGATGGATTTAACGAGACGCGACTTCTTGAAAGCCACCGGGCTTTCCGGCGTGGGGCTGGCGCTTGCCAGTCTGGGCCTTGACATGCCCAAAGTCAAAGCGGCTGCCAAAGAATTCAAGCTCAAGGGGGCAAGGGAGTTTACTTCCATCTGTCACTTTTGTGCCTGCGGCTGCGGGGTAATCGGTTATGTGAAGGACGATAAACTCATCAACCTCGAAGGTGCCAGCGATAATCCGGTAAACCGCGGCGGTCTGTGCTCCAAGGGGCTGGGCTATGGGCAGATTCCCAACTCTGACCAGCGGGCCACGAAGCCGTTGTACCGTGCGCCGGGCAGCGACCATTGGGAGGAAATCAGCTGGGATGAAGCCATTGACAAGGCCGCCCGCGCGCTCAAAAAAGCCCGTGATGAAAACTGGAAGCAGACGGAAGTCATTGACGGTCAGACGGTAGATGTACACCGCACGGATGCCATCGGCTTTATCGGCGGTTCCCAGATTAACAACGAAGAATGCTATCAGAATATCAAGATGGCCCGTGCGCTCGGCGTAACCTATATCGACAATCAGACTCGTGTCTGCCATGCGACCACGCCGCCGGCCATGAATGCTGCCTTTGGCCGTGGTGCCATGACCAACCATTGGGGCGACCTCAAGCATTCCAAGCTCATCTGGATTGAAGGCTCCAATATTGCCGAATGTCATCCGATGGGCCTCAAGAATGTCATGAAGGCCAAGAACAACGGCGCGAAAATCGTCCATGTGGATGTGCGCTATACCCGTACGTCCAAGATTGCGGACTATTTCTTTCAGCTGCGTCCGGGTACGGATATTGCGTTTTTGGGCTATATCATCAGCTATATCATTGAGAACAAGAAATACAACGAGGATTATATTCGCCGCAATACCAATGCGTACTGCATCCTGCGGGATGATTACAAGTTTGATGAGGGTATTTTCTCCGGTTACAACGCGGAAAAGCATAAATACAATATGGAAACCTGGGGCTATGCTTTAGGTGCGGACAAAAAGCCGCAGAAGGCGAGTGACCTCTTTGCTCCCAATACGGTCATGAGCCGCATGAAGGAGCATTTCTCCCGCTATACGCTGGACAAGGTTTCCGGCATTACGGGCATGAGCAAGGAAGATATTGAGCTGGCAGCCAAGATTTTCTGTGAATATTCGCCGACGGTCATGATGTATGCACTGGGCATGACCCAGCATACCGTAGGCGTAGAAAATATCCGCTGCTTTACGATTCTGCAGCTTTTGCGCGGCAATATCGGTGTGCCGGGCGGCGGTATTGATGCCATGCGCGGACAGCCCAATGTACAGGCTTCCACGGACTTTGGCATCATGTTCCAGTATTTCCCGGGTTATCTCTCCTTCCCCACGGAAAAGACCAATACGCTGGAGAAGTGGACGCGGGCTTCGGGAACGTTCCGTGCCAAGTGGCTCAAGAACATGCTCAAGGCATGGTTTGGGGATTATGCAACACCTGCCAATGACTATGCCTTCAATTTAATCGGCGTGCGCAACAGCAGTCATAACGATTCCATCTATGGCTTGTTTGAGGACGCGTACCGCGGTACGGTGAAATGCCTGTATCTTTGCGGGCAGAATCCGCAGGTCACCAATGCCAACCTCTCCATGGTGCATGACGGCCTGTGCAAGATGGATACGGTTATTGCACAGGATATTTTCGTCAACGAAACGGCGGAATTCTGGAACCGTCCCGGCGATAATCCCAAGGACATTCAGACGGAAGTCATCTTCCTGCCCGCCTGCTCGTATTTGGAACGGCGTGGCACGGTTACCAATTCCATGCGCATGATTCAGTGGCGGATGGAAGGGCCGAAGCCTCTGGGCGATTCCAAGCCGGATTATGCGATTAACAATCTCCTGTGGCGCAGGATTCGGGAACTTTACAAGGATTCCACTGACCCGAAGGATGAAATTATCAAACGCATGACCTGGAATTACTCCGATGACCAGACCGTGGAAGACATTATGAAGGAAATCAACGGTTATGACCTCACCACGGGCGAACTGGTAACGGGCATCGGCAAATTAAAGGATGATGGCACCACCAGTTCCGGTATGTGGATTTACGCCGGCGTCTATGGCGGCGGCAAGCACATGGCACAGCGCCGTGGGCAGGAAGACGAGGGCGGTCTGGGCATTTACCCGAATTTCGGCTGGGTATGGCCGGATAATATCCACCTGCTCTACAACCGCGCTTCCTGTGATGAAAACGGTCAGCCGGTTGACCCCGAACACAAGATTGTCTGGTGGGATGCCGCCAAGAACCGTTGGGAAGGCTACGATGTGCCCGATGTGGGCAACCGCAGCGCTGCCCCCGGCACGCCGGACGGCAACAAGCCTTTCCGCATGACGGGCGAAGGATATGGGCGGCTCTTTGCCGCTGAATACAGCGACCTCAATCCGGACGGCATGACGCGTGACCATTCCTACACGCCGGTGGACGGCCCGCTGCCGGAATTCTACGAGCCGGTGGAAAGCCCAACGAAAAATGCTCTGCATGACAATGACAAGGCGCAGTTCAACCCCTGCGTGGTATATCCGCGTCTGCCGGAAAAACAGCGTATCGGCACAAAGGACGAATTCCCTTATGTGCTGTGCAGTTCCGGTATTGCCGAGCACTGGTGCTCCGGTACGGTTACGCGTAATGTGCCGTGGCTCAATGAACTGGTGAAAGAGCCCTTCGTGGAAATGAGTCATAAGCTGGCTGATAAACTGGGCGTAAAACTTGGCGACAAGGTCAAGGTAAATTCGGCCCGCGGCGAAGTTACGGTCAAAGCCATGGTAACGGACAGAGCAAAAACCCTGACCATCAACGGGGAAGAAACCCATATGGTCTGGATGCCCTATAGCTGGGGCTTCAAGGGGCTTTCCAAAGGCCCGTCCACCAATTACCTTACCATTGATGCTTTGGACCCGAATGTACAGGAACAGGAATTTAAGGCCTGCCTGGTCAACATCACCAAGGCCTAACAGGAGATAAACATGAACCGAGCAGATCAAAAGATGCAGGAATATCTTGCCAAACACCCTTTTTTGCAGGAAACGGCAGCTGTGCAGCAGGGCGTGGCGCAGGCCATACGCAATGCGGTAAGCCCCATGGAATTTCCCGTGCAGGAGGAAATCAAAAAACTCACGCAGGAGGGGCTTCCTCTGCTGCAAAATGAAGCATTGCAGGAAAAAATCGGCGGAGCAGCAGCAGAAAGCCTGCCGCAGGCCCTTACGGAACTTTTGGCCGTCGCTGTGCCGGAACCTTTGGCCGAAGCCTTGCAGACCTTTGCCAAATGGGCGGGAATGCAGCCGGGCGAAAAGCTGTGGGAACTTATCCGGCTGGTGATTACGCAAAATGATGAAAAACTGAATGTCCTTTTACAGGCAGAGGGCTTGCAGGGAACCGTGGTTCGCGCGGTAATCTGGCAGCTGGTGGATGTCCTTGTTCCCGTAAATCTCAAGGATTACGAATTCTGGCAGAAACTGGGCTGGACGCGCAATTACTGTCCCGTCTGCGGGCGGCAGCCCATCATGGCGCACTTGCGCAAGGAAAAGGAAGGCCGGGCTAGATTCCTGGTCTGTGACGGCTGCCATACGGAGTGGCCCTTTGCGCGTGTGGGCTGTGCTTACTGCGGCAATGAGGATTTGACGAAAATGCACATCCTGGAGCCGGAAGGACAGAGCGCCATACGGCTGGATGTATGCGACAAGTGCCATGCTTACCTCAAAACCTACAACGAGGAAGGGGAAGAAGGCATCTACCTGCAGGACTGGGCAACCTTGCACTTTGATTTGCTGGGCGAAGAACAAAATCTCATCAAAAAAGGAAGCGTTTTGCTGGAGAGCAAATAACGAAAGGAGAGCGCAACTATGGCTCAAGAAATGGCTATGCTCCATGATGTGGTACGGTGCAGTGCCTGCCGTGCCTGCATGGTGGCCTGCAAACAATGGCATGATTTGCCTGCGGATATGTCCACGCCCTTCGAGGGGCAGTATCAGTCTCACAAGGATTTAAGTTCCCATACCTGGAACCTCATTCAGATGCAGGAACGTACCGATAAAGAGGGGAAATTCCATTGGGATTTCTTCAAGAAACAATGTATGCACTGTGAAAATCCCGGCTGCATGAACGGCTGTCCGGAGGGAGCTATTGAGAAAAAAGAATCCGGCGCGGTGGTCATCGATCCGGATAAGTGCGTGGGCTGCGGCTACTGCACCGCCAACTGCCCGTTTGGCATTCCCAAGGTGGATGCCGAAAAGCACGTTTCCACCAAATGCGACCTGTGCTTTGACCGCATTGAGGAGGGCATGACACCTTCCTGCGCCAAAACCTGTACGGCGGATGCCATTCTCTTTGGCACGAAGCAGGAAATGCTCAAAAAGGCGGAAGAACGTCTGGCCATGATTAAGGATACGCATCCCGATGCCAATATCTACAATCCCGCAGGTGTGGGCGGCGTGCATATGCTCTATGTGCTGCCGGAAAAACCGGAAGTCTACGGCCTGCCGGTAAATCCCCAGACTCCCGAATCCATTAATCTCTGGAAGAATGTAGTGCGTCCACTGGGCAAGGTGGCCAGCTGCGGCGCCGTTGCCGGTGTGCTCGGCCTGACTGCCCTGGCGGCAATGCGCGGAAAGGGGGATAAATAAGATGCTGGTGAATAAAAACTACGTCAAACGCCATACGAAAGGCTTTGTCTATCTGCATTGGATTAACGCCATCTGCTTCTTTATGCTGTTTTTGACGGCTCTGCCCCTGTATGCGGATACCTTCCGTTTCCTCTATGATATGTTCGGGCCTGCGACTTTGCAGAATGCGCATCGCTTCTTTGCCGTAATCTTTGTACTTAACCCCATTGTGGGGCTGATTACGGCCAGAGAAGGCATCGGGCGCATGTTCTCGGAAGTCTTTAAGTTCAACGGCAAGGATATTACCTTCCTCGTGAAGTTCCCCGTGGAACTTATCGGTGTGCACCCGAAAGATATGCCCAAGCAGGGATTCTACAACGGCGGCGAGCGCATGAACATTGCCTTTCAGATAGCCGCCTGGGCTGTGCTGGTGATTTCCGGTGCCGTGCTGTGGTTCGGTGAGGGTGTCGTTGACAGCAGCATTCGCGCCTGGATGATTCCGCTGCACAGCTTCTGTGCCGCAATTGCCTTTGCCGGTGCTATCGGTCACATCTATCTGGCCACGGTGGTAAATCCGGATTCCTTCCATGGTATGCAGGATGGTACGGTCAAAGCCGAGTACGCCAATGCCCATCATGGCGAATGGATTGACGATATGGTAAGAGAAGGAAAGATTGATCAAAAGGAACTCAATGAAGCATTGAAATCCTAAAAAACTCGTGCAAATTATCTGAAAATCTCATGGTTACGTGATATAAATCACCATACCATGAGATTTTTTTTGTTATAATGTTTTAAAATGGGGATAGTAGATGTTTGGAGAATATGGAAAAGGAAGTGTTAAAATTGATGGGACAAGAAACGATTGCCGGTGTAATTCGGCTGTACTTGCGCAGAATTTTTCTGATGGTGGCAGCAGTGGTGGCGATTGTGGGCTTCAGCCTCTATCTGTTCACCAGTTATGTGGC
>DJYL01000092.1 GCA_002448495.1 Pseudoselenomonas ruminantium
CTGGGCATTGAGGATTTGCTCCACCGTTATCCGCAGGAACTCAGCGGCGGGCAGCAGCAGCGGGTGAGTCTTGCCCGCGTGTTTCTGCTGGAGCCGGATATTTTGTTGATGGATGAGCCTTTTTCTGCCTTGGATGCCATCACGCGTGAGGAAATGCAGGACGTATTCCGCGACCTTTGGGAGGAAGCGGGCATAACCACTATGCTTGTGACGCATTATGTGGAAGAAGCCCTGTACTTAGGTCAGCAGATTGTGCTGATGGCAGGCGGCACCAATGGCGGTACGGTGGCAGAAATCATGGAGAACAAATGGCAGGGCAGTCGTCAGTGGAAGACGACAACGGAATTTTTCGTCAAGAGTCAGGAACTGAAGGAGAAAATCAAGGCTATGGGGGCGCGGCAGTCATGAGGAATAAAAGCAAAGTATTTTTGCGTGCCTATCTTTTCGGCGTGCTCTTTTTGCTGCTCCTGTGGCAGGTGACGGCGGCTTTGGTGCAGCTGCCTATCATACCGGAGCCTTTGTTGGTCTTTGCACGCTTGGGGCAAATTTTTGCCGATAAAATCGCCGTGCATGCCGCCTATAGCCTGTGGCGGATTTTTGCGGGGATTTTGCTGGCGGTACTGGTTGGTTATCCCTTAGGGATTATTATGGGCTATTTTGGCAAAGCAGACCGGTATTTGGCACCTTTGGTTTATCTGACTTATCCGATACCCAAAATCGCTTTGTTGCCCATTCTTATGCTGTTAGCAGGTATTGGGGAACTATCCAAAATTATCATGATTTTCCTGATTGTGGTCTTTCAGATTGTGGTGGCTTTGCGGGATGGCATCCGCGCTATCCCTGCCGAAACGTATTATCCGCTGTATTCTCTGGGGGCAAGGTTCCGGCAGGTTTTTCGTTATATTCTGGTGCCGGCAACCATGCCGAATTTTATCACGGCCATCCGCGTGGCTATGGCTACGGCCGTTTCGGTGCTGTTTTTTACGGAAACCTTTGGTACCCAGTACGGTATGGGCTATTTCATCATGGATGCCTGGCTGCGGGTGAATTATCTGGAGATGTATACGGGCATAGTGGTTTTGAGTCTGATGGGGTTATTCCTCTTTGGCTTGCTGGATATCATTGAAGCGCACCTTTGCCGCTGGCAGATGAAGTGAGGTTGGGATGAGGAAATTAGGAATCTTTCTGTGGATCTGCGTATTGGCTTTGGGGCTTTGTCTGGGCGGCAAAACGGCCTGGGATTTTTTAAACGGGACTGTTGGTGCCACAGGCCCGGCAACGGTTTCTGTGCATAGCCTTGGCCAGCCTGCACCGGAAACGATAAGGGATATCGAGCAGGCGGCGGCAGCTTTTCCACAGCTGTTGGAAGAACGGTATCAGGTGAGCCTGCAACAGAGTGTGGATATCTGGGTCAGCGCGGATACGGTAAAATATGAGGAACTGCTGGTTAAGCGGCTGGGGGTGGAAGAGGATAAGGTTAAACCCAAGGCGCAATACACCAGCGGTGAATCAGTGGGCAGGAAAAATATCATCGCGCTGGATGGCGATAAACAGAAAATGACGGATAAAAGCGAGCGGTACAGCACTACGGGGCATGAGCTGTTTCATCAGTTGCAGTATGAATTAAGTGAAGGCCGCAGCGGCTATGAAAACTCTCTTTTTTGGCTGGAGGAAGGTACGGCAGATTATGCCGGAGCCTTGCTCGCAGAGAAAATGGGTGGACGTTCGGTTGAAAAATGGTACATGGACGATTTGTTTACCCTGCTAAATGCCAGGGAAGCAGCAAAAGTCGAGAAACTGCAGCGTACTACGGAAGAAGAACGCGTGCAGCTGTTAAGCGGCAAGGCAAAGAATTATACGCTTTCGGATGTGATGGTTTACTATCTGCTGCATAAGTATGGCGGCGACAGACCGGAGCAAAAAATCATCGCTTATTACAAGGGGCTGGCCAAGGGCGAGGCGGAAACGGTTTTTGCACAGGCTTTTGGTGTGGAGCTGAATGCGTTTTTGCAGGAATTTTCGGCATGGTGGCAGGGAGAACTTAGCGCACCTGCGCAGTTGGAGGCAGTTGTGCGTCCGCAGGTGGATAAATCCGTGGCCCGGCAGTTTCAGAAAAATGTCGCTGCATCGCGTCAATGGCTGCAGCGGCATTGGGGGCATGACCTGAGGGGACGTTATAAGCTGGTTTTGGTGAACGGCGTTGAGGATTATGCCGCTGCTATGGAAGAATATTGCGGGGTTAATGCTGAGGAGGCAAAGAAGACTGCGGCAGATAGTGTCTGGGCAGAAAATAACAGTACATTATTTGTAAATGCTGCCAAAATAGAAGATTCCCGGCAGTCCGCTTTTGTCAGTTCCACTATGGTCAGCCGTCTGTTTATCCTTCAGCAGCTGGGCAATGAAGATACGGATATGAGCTGGCTGCTGCGGGGAATAAGTTATGTGGCGGGAGTCAGCAGGCTCGTGGAAACCGGGGAGGGCAGACTGCCGGATTATCAGCGGGCATGGCGGCTGGAACTGAGGAAAAATACGCCTTTGCCAACCGTGGATAAAATCATGACTGCTGATGATATGGCAAGAGCGATGGAACAGTATGGCAATGAACCGGTCAGCCATCTTTGTGAATATGCTGCAGCTGAATTGGTTCGGCGCTATGGATGGGCGGCGCTGTATAACTGGCAGTTGGCAGCCCGCAGGACGGGCGAGGGCAAACAGGCTTTTTCGCAGGTTTTTGGCATAACCGCAGCCGATTTTGCTGCTCAGGTGTATCTGATGATTTACGGATAACTGGCAGATAGGGCGCTGAACCGAAAATATTCTTGAATATTGGCGGTAACTTGTGCTATACTATTTACGTTATTTTGAACTTGAACCGCTTGGAAAAGCATTCAAACATTATTGGAGGGCGTAAGTTAATGATTAATAGTACTGATTTTCGCACGGGTTTAACCATCGAAATCGACGGCAATGTCTGGCAGATTGTGGATTTCCAGCATGTAAAGCCGGGCAAGGGCGCTGCCTTCGTGCGCACGAAAATCAAGAACGTGGAAACCGGTGCAGTAGTTGAACGTACGTTCAACCCGAACGAAAAGATGCCGGCTGCACACCTTGAAACGCGCAACATGCAGTATCTCTATGAAGCAGATGGTATGTACACGTTCATGGATACGGAAACTTATGAGCAGAGCGAACTCAATACGGAAACTCTTGGTGATGCACTGAACTACCTGAAGGAAAACATGGAAGTAAACCTCCAGACCTTCAAGGGCCGTATTATCGGCATCAGCCTGCCGAACTCCGTAAACCTCGCTGTTACGGAATGTGAACCCAGTGTTAAGGGCAACACGGCCACGGGTGCAACGAAGATGGCTAAGCTGGAAACGGGCTACGAAGTCCGTGTGCCGCTGTTCATCAACGAAGGCGATGTGCTGCGCATCGATACCCGCACGGGCAACTACATCGAACGCGCATAATAAAGTAAGTTCACGATGTACGGTAACTGCCGCATCCTATTCATGGTGCGGCAGTTTTTCCGTTCTGTTATAAAATCTTTGCATAAAGTTGCATAATTTTGCAGGAATATGCCTGCTTATTCGCGAAAATATGCTATAATAGTAAGAAGATTATGTGCGTCATATGACATGGAGGGATTTGTAATGGAACAGGCAAAAGAAATGGTAAAGAAAGACAATTCTCTGGGTTCAATTCGCATTGCTGATGAAGTAGTCAGCATTATTGCCGGACTGGCAGCTACCGAAGTGGAAGGCATTGCCGGCATGAGCGGCGGTATCGCCGGCGGCATTGCGGAAATGCTGGGGCGTCGGAACTTCGCCAAAGGCGTAAAGGTTGAAGTCGGTGAAAAAGAAGCTGCCGTTGACCTCTATATCATTGTGAAATACGGTGTCCGCATTCCGGATGTGGCACTGGCTGCTCAGGAAAATGTCAAGCAGGCCATTGAGAACATGACGGGACTTTCCGTAGTGGAAGTCAATATTCATGTACAGGGCGTAGGCTTCCCGGACGAAGAAGACAAGACGGATGAGGTACGCGTCCGCTAAGACAGAAGATAGCGGAAAGAGGCGTATTCTATGAGTATATTCAATCGGTTTTTGTTATTGCTGCTGTCCCTGACGGGAATCGCTCTGTCCGGCGCGGTACTGGCGGCAGCGGTGCAGGTTTTGCCGGAAAACGTCTGGCTCAAGCAGCTGCATTTTGCTTTGGCACAGAAGGAAACTTTGGCTATCTGTGTCGCAGCATTGCTCATTTGTATTAAACTGTTGTTGGCGGTGTTTTCCCGCAAACCGGGTGAGCCGTCGACCAGCAAGGGTGAGTATGTGATTGATGCCGGGCCTAAAGGCGAGGTGCGGGTAGCTCTTGAGGCTATACGCAGTCTGGCAGATCGGATGGCCCGTGAGGTTCATGGTGTGCGTGATGCCAATGTGCGCATCAAGGCGAAGAATCCCAAAGAAGGTGCGGCCAGTCTGTCGCTGGACGTGGATTTGACGGTGGGCCGCGAAGCGGATGTTTCCCTAGTGGCTAAGACGTTGACGGACAGAGTGCAGGAACATTTCCGGCGCACCATGGCGCTCGAAGATGTGCCGGTGAATGTAGTGGTTTCGGAGGTATCCGATGTCCAGCCGGAAAAGAAACATCGTGTGGTCTAAGGCGGTGAGGACATAGTGAAGGAAGAATTTGGACAGATGCTGACCGAGCTATGGCAGAATCATCGCGGCAAGACCAGCGGCCTCGTAATTGGCATGCTGCTTGGTACAGCGGTTCTGTGCTTTGGCTTTTGGCATACGTTCTTTGTCATCTGCTGCGGGCTTATTGGTTTATTTATCGGCTTGCAGCTCGATAACGGTGAGGATGCTTTGGCCAATATGCGCGAAAAGGCATGGACATTATTTGAGCGTTTTCAACGCTAAGAACAGAAAAGGTTTTAAGGAAGGTTAGGAATGAGTCGTAGACAAGCAAGAGAAGCGGCCCTGCAGGCGCTTTTTCAGTTAGATTTGAATCCCGGTGAGGAAGGCCAGCAGGAGCAGTATGAAACTCTCGCTATTGATACGGTGCTGGGCGAAGCTGAGAAGATGAGCGCCCGGGATCGGGAATTTGTACATACGCTGGTTCAGGGAACCCGCAGACATTTAGCGGAGATTGACCGCCTGATTGCCGCCAGCTCCAAAGATTGGAAGTTGGAGCGCATGGCAACGGTAGACCGCAATGTTACGCGTCTGGCAGCTTTTGAAATCCGCTTTGCGGAAGAAAAGCTCACGCCGAATATTGCCATTAATGAAGCTGTGGAACTGGCGAAAAAGTATGGTACTGACGATTCCAGCCGTTATGTTAACGGCATTCTGGGAGCAATGATGAAAGCCCAGTAAGGTGCAAAGACTGCCAGACCCATATCGGGGCTGGCAGTTTCTATGTATGGGGGAAAATACATGGCTGTCCATTCTGTAAGTGATGTCAACCGCTATCTGAAAGATTTGCTGGCAGGAGAACCACTGCTGCAGGGCTTGTCGGTTCGCGGAGAAATTTCTAATTTTAAACAGTATCCTTCCGGGCATTGCTATTTTACGCTGAAGGATGCAAATTCTGCGTTAAAATGCGTGATGTTCCGCGGCAGGGCGCAATATCTGCGCTTTTTGCCGCAAAACGGCATGCAGGCAGTGGCTGGAGGAAGTATTGCCGTCTATGAGCGGGATGGTGTTTATCAGCTTTATGTGGACAGTCTGATACCGGAAGGTACCGGCGATTTGGCACTGGCTTTTGAGCAGCTGAAGGAAAAGCTGGCAGCGGAAGGACTGTTTGATCCGTCCAGAAAACAGCCGCTGCCGTTGTTTCCAAAAAAAATCGGCGTGGTGACCAGTTCGGCAGGAGCCGTGCTGCGGGACATTTACCGAGTTTCCAAGCGGCGATGGCCAGGTGTCCGGCTGGTTCTTTATCCTGTGCAGGTGCAGGGGGAAGGAGCAGCTAAGGAGATTGCCCGGGGCATAAATTTTTTTGCCGAAGAATATGCCGTGGATGTGATTATTGCCGGGCGGGGTGGCGGTTCTATGGAGGACTTATGGGCCTTCAATGAAGAACCCGTAGTGCGGGCCATTGCCGCCTGTCCTGTGCCTGTGATTTCGGCGGTTGGGCATGAAACAGACTTTACGCTGGCGGATTTTGCGGCTGATGTGCGGGCGGCTACGCCTTCGCAGGCGGCAGAACTTGCCGTACCGGACAGGGCAGAAGTCAAACGTCAGGTGGAAAATCTGACCGGTCAACTGACCCGTCAGATGCAAAGAGAGATTCTTTTGCGTCGTCAGCGTCTGGAAAGCCTGCTGAATAACCGGGTGATGCGTAAGCCGCAAAGTATGCTTGCCGAACGCCGCCAGCGGCTGGATTTTTTATTGGCAGGTTTGCAGAAGGCAGCAAAACAGGAACTACAGGGCAAACAGCATAAACTGAGCATGCTCTTGAACCGGCTGGCAGCCATCAATCCGGCGGCGGTTTTAGGCCGGGGGTATGGCATTGTCACCAAAAAGGACGAGCTGGTGAGCAGCATTGATGCTGTGAAAATTGATGATGAATTGCAGCTGACCCTTGCAGACGGCAGTTTGCAGGTAAAGACTTTGGCAAAGACCAGAAATGTTCATAAGGAAGGGTGACCGATAATGCCGCGCAAAAAAGAACTTTCCTTTGAGGAATCGCTGGACAAGCTGGAAGGCATTGTAAAGCAGATGGAAAGCGGTGACAGCAGCCTCAAGGAGTTAATGGAAAACTATACCGAAGGAATGAAACTGGGGGAGGCCTGTTTAAAAGAACTTAGCAAAGCCGAGGCTGCCATGGATTTGGTGGTTAATGTTGACCGTACGGGAAAAATTACAGAAAGCAAACTTACGATAGAGGGAGAATAACCATGGAATTAAAGAAAGTCTGGCAGGAACGCAGTGCTTTGGTTGAAAAGCAGCTGGTTAAAGAGTTAAATGAAAGGGATCCGTTAAATAAGACCCTCTGCGAATCGATGAAATACAGCCTGATGGCTGGCGGCAAACGCCTGCGTCCGATTATGCTGATGGCAGCTGCTGATGCAGTGGGAGCCAAGGGAACGGATTACCTCACGACCGGTTGTGCTATGGAGATGATTCATACTTATTCCCTGATTCACGATGATTTGCCCGCTATGGATGATGATGATTACCGCCGGGGCAAGCTTACCAATCACAAGGTCTATGGTGCCGGTATGGCAACGCTCGCCGGTGATGCGCTGTTGACGCTGGCCTTTGAGGTCATGCTGCGTCAGCAGGGCGTAAGCGCAGAAAAGCTTGTGCAGGTCGTACGGGAAATCAGTCAGGCTGCCGGCCCCGATGGTATGGGCGGTGGGCAGGCTCTCGATTTAGAGTCCGAGGGTAAGCGGATTTCCATGGAAACCATGAAAAAGATTCATTTGGGCAAGACGGGGGCTTTGTTCCGGGCGGCTGTTCGCAGTGGTGCCATCTTAGGCGGTGCGAGCGAAGAAGAATTGCAGGCGCTTACCGTCTATGCGGATAATTTCGGTCTGGCCTTCCAGATTACGGATGATATTTTGGATGTTATTGGCGACGAAGAAATCATTGGCAAGCCGGTAGGCAGTGATGAAAAGAATCACAAATCTACCTATGTGACCCTGACTTCTTTGGAAGAAGCTCAGAAACTGGCGCAGGAAGCAGTGGATGCAGCCATCGCTGCTTTGAGCATTTTCGGTGAAGATGCAGATTTTCTGCGGGAGCTGGTAGCTTATTTGATGAAACGCAATAAATAATGGGGAAGTGCGCATGACAATGTATCCATTACTGGAAAAAATCAAGGAAGCAGCAGAGTTAAAACGATACAGTGTAAGCGAATTGGAAAGGCTGGCTAAGGAATTGCGGGCCTTTATTGTGGAAACCGTGGCCGAAAACGGCGGGCATCTGGCGCCTAGTTTGGG